>JAHDBK010000448.1 GCA_020630455.1 Saprospiraceae bacterium | reverse complement strand
GAAAGATATAGTTAATGTAGGACATGTGCAATGAGGTTGTACGTATAAACGAGTTACCTTTCACTAAGAAAAAAACAGCTCATAATTAGACTTTTTTAGTCCAAATCGGCTCAAAGTGTAAAGATTGTATTACCTTTGTAGAATGAAAGAAAAGGTATACAATTTTAGTTTGCAATTGGATTGGAAATTATTAAAAACAATTAGTCGAATAGATAGATTTGATGCTTCGTGGTCGAGTATAGAGAAAAAAGAAGCACCAATTTTGAAGCATTTAAAATCGTTAGCAACTATTGAAAGTGTAGGTTCGTCAACAAGAATAGAGGGCTCAAAGATGAGTGATAAAGAAGTTGAAGTATTACTCAATAATATGGACATCAGTAGACTTGAGGATAGAGATTCACAGGAGGTTGCAGGATATTCGAGTGTTTTAAGTTTAGTTTCTGATTTAGCAAATGAACTAGAAATATCAGAGAATAATATTAAAAGTCTGCATAACCAATTAATGAAATTTAGCAGCAAAGATGAATGGCATCGAGGAGGTTATAAACAGCATACAAATGCAGTAGAAGCGAAATTTCCAGACGGTACAAGTCAGATAATATTTAGAACAGAAGAACCTGGTTATGCTACTGAAGATGCCATGAGAAATTTGATAAATTGGTATCATGAAGAAAAAGAAGTACATCCTTTAATAGTAACAGCTTGTTTTGTTTATGATTTTGTAAGTATTCATCCTTTTCAAGATGGTAATGGTAGAATGAGCAGACTACTTACAAATTTATTGTTATTACAATATGGGTATAATTGGATAGAATATATAAGTTTTGAGCACGAAATTGAAAAGAATAAAAAAAACTATTACCGTAGTTTAAGAGATTGCCAATCTCAAAGACCGAATGAAGAGGTAACTGCTTGGATAGATTTTTTTTTAAGTTCTTTAATAAACTTGCAAGAGAAACTAAATAAGAAACTTGAAAAATTAGGAGTAGAAACAGAATTATCCCCAAAGGAAAAGAATGTGCTGAGTTACATAACTAGTAACTCTGGAGCAAAGGTTGGCGAAATTTCGAGAAAATTGGATATCCCAATTTCAACGATGAAAAGAATAATAAACAAGTTACTTTCAAATAATTTAATAAAAAAATATGGAAAAGGTGCAGGAACGAATTATGGGATAAAGTGACGATTTTCTATCAAAAAGCCATTTGTAATTTAATGAAAAAAAAAAAGAAAAAGGCGAAAAAGTAACAAAGTAAGCACATCACCCCTCCCTAAGCGGTCGGGCTGACGTGCTTACGAGCCGTTAGCAACAAACGAAAAAATAGAAAAATAAACTATTTAATAATGGAATCAGAGTTTATGGAGATTTCGGAAGAAATAGACCAAGTATTAAATGGTAAAACCAAAATACTTGAAGTCAGAAAATCAGATTGATTTCTAATAAAAAAAATTTTTTAGCAGATGTTAAATAGTCATAATCCAGTTGTTTATTTTGAAATTCCAGTAGTAGATTTAGATAGAGGAATTAGGTTTTATAGCAAGGTGTTTAACTTTGAATTTAACAAAACCACAATTGATGGAAATGAAATGGCTTTGTTTCCATTTAAAGAAGAGGCTTTAGGAATTACTGGAGCCTTAGTAAAAGGAGAAGTATACAAACCTACTATAGAAGGGGTAATAGTATATTTTAGAACTAAGAATATAGAAGAGGTTTTAAAACTTGCGGTAAAAAATGGTGGGCAAATTCTCTATCCTAAAACATCAAATGGTGAATTGGGATTTGTAGCTGAATTTAAAGATAGTGAGGGAAATAGAATAGCTTTACATCAAACAAATGATTAAATAAATTATAACAATCTAATTTTTACAATAATTTATTGTAATATATGAAAGATTGATTGAAAGATGATTAAATTAAAAAAATGTTGTAAAAAAATTCTATAGGCATGAATATAACTCAACACCTAATACTTAGAGGATTACTCACTTCCCCAATAATCGCTGTGTTGGCATGTTCGCCCTTGTATATTGTAATAGGAAACCCTCAAAGAACGTTTTTGGAATTATGGCTTCTACTTACGCTAGGAACTTTAGTCTGTTGGGGAATACAAATATTATTTTTTCCCTTTTTCAAAAAAAGAAATTACGCCAATTGGCAATATTTACTCTTTTTGTTGTTATTTAACATTGTAATTTTATTTATCACCAATCCAAATGCTTATTCCAACAACGAGTTTTTTAAATCTACTTCAGAATCGACTGTCCTATTGTTTCGATTTGCGCTAGTCTCCTCTATCAATTTTATGATTTTTTTGATTATTGACTTGGTGTACACATACGGGAAAAAAGTTCAATTGATTGAAGAAAATGCAGCACTTCAATTTTCTAATTTAGAAAGCAAATACAAATTACTAAAGGCTCAAATCAATCCACACTTTTTATTTAATGCCTTAAATATTTCCAAATCATTGATAAAAACCCAACCCCAAAATGCAGAAAAATACCTTGTGGAATTATCCGAATTTTTAAGACGCTCCATAAATAATCAGCAGAAATCAATTACCCTCCAAAAAGAATTAGAACATTGCCAACAATATGTAGATTTGCAAAAAGTACGATTTGACGATGCTTTTACTTATACCGTTCTTGTAGATGAGTTACACCTCAACAAAAAGCTACCTTTTTATGCTTTAATTACCTTGGTCGAAAATGCATTTAAACATAACTCCTTTTCACCCGACGCTCCCTTAAAAATTTTGATAAAAATAGTGGGCGATGATGTAATGGTGCAAAATAATCTTAAATTAAAATATGGCGTTGTTTCAACGCATACGGGCTTATCCAATCTGAACGAAAGAAGTTTAATCCTTGCGAATACCGAAATTAAAATAGAGAATGATGGTCAACACTTTTCTGTTAAAGTAAAATTAATAGCGTCATGAGAATTTTAATTATAGAAGACGAGAAAATTACCGCCGATGATTTGGCGTATTCTATCAAAGAAGTACGCCCAAATTTTGAAATTGTAAAAACGGCATCTTCTGTCAAATCAGCTACCGCTTTTTTGAAAACGCACCCGCTAGTAGATTTGATTTTTTCAGATATTCAATTGACGGATGGTTTGAGTTTTGAAATTTTTAAAAAAATAGCAATACAAGTGCCTGTCATTTTTTGTACCGCTTATGATGAATATGCTTTAAATGCTTTTGACACCAATGGAATCGCCTATTTATTAAAACCTTTTACAACAGCAGCCATTGAAAAGGCCATCCAAAAATTTGAACAACTCACCCAACAAAAAGACGACAAACTTGCTCGATTGATTCAATTCATGGAATACAATGTACAAAAGACCAGTCCATCCATTTTAATCCATCAGGGAGATAAAATCATTCCCGTCAACTTTGATAATATCGCTATTTTGTATCTTAAAAATGGCATTGTCAAACTACAAACCTTTGACCATCAAACCTATACCGCTTCTGAGTCCTTGGAAGAATTGAACCATAAGCCCTATCCCGATTTTTTTAGAGCCAATCGTCAAGTGCTAATTCATAGGAAAGCCATCAAAAGTGCCGCTAAGTATTTTAATCGAAAATTGGTATTACATCTCCATTTTCCTTTTGAAGATAAGATTATTATTAGCAAAGAGAAAGCCCCCGTTTTTTTGGATTGGTTAGCTCAAAAATAAGACATAATGCTCACCTCTTTTATTATTACAATAGTCCTCTGTCCGCTTCATCCTCTTTTTTGTCCGTTTCAGCTATTTTATAAACCTCCGCTTTTCTATCTATTCGTTTCTTTGTGAAAAATTATTAATCATTTTATTAATTTAAACTTATTTAG
>JAHDBK010000447.1 GCA_020630455.1 Saprospiraceae bacterium | reverse complement strand
GCAGCCCGTACGGGAATCGAACCCGTGTTTCAGGAATGAAAATCCTGCGTCCTAACCCCTAGACGAACGGGCCATTCAATTTTTTACTATTTTTAATAATATTTATTATCAAAAAGTTCCACTTTATGAATGCTTTTCTTTTAAAGCAGGGCAAATATACAATCTTTATTATAAAATTGTTAGCCAATGCTATGAGTTTTTTTAATTTTTTTTAATTAATTATAAAATCATCTATGCGTATGATAAAAAACTTTTATATTCGTAACTGTTTTTTATTTAAAATCTGACAAATACATAATTACTTTTTAAATTTATATTCTATTAATTATGAACAAATACATTCTACTAACTTTACTCTTATTTAATAGTTTAATCCTTTCAGCTCAATTAACAGATGATTTTAGTGATGGAGATTTTACCAATAACCCTACTTGGGCTGGAAATACAGATTTGTTTCAAGTCAATGCTGGAGAATTACAGTTATATGATATAAATTATATTTCTGGCGAAACTTATTTATATGTTTCTGCTCCAACTCAAGGAGCAACCACATGGGAATTTAAAGTTAGAATGGACTTTAATCCTTCAAGTTCTAACGATGTCAATGTTTATTTAAATAGTAACCAAACCGATTTGTCGGGTAGTTTGAATGGTTATTATGTTTATTTAGGAGGAACTGATGATGTGGTTTCTCTTAGAAAACAAAGTGGAGTAACGGCAACAACTATTATTACTAGTGCTATAGATGTATTAGATGTAGCGGCTGTTGATGTAAGTGTAAGGGTGACTAGAGATAATAGCAATAATTGGGAGTTATTCGTGGATTATGCAGGAGGGACTAACTATGTTTCCCAAGGAACTGTTTTTGATGACACTTATCCACAAGGGAATTATTTTGGAGTATTTTGTGATTATACTTCTACACGTGCGGACAAAATATTCTTTGATAATATCTATATAGACCCTATTTTTGTAGATAATACACCTCCTGTCATGACTTCAGCTATGGCAACTTCAGCAACAGAAGTAGTGTTGCAATTTGATGAACCTCTAGATGCAATTTCTGCTTCAAGTATTGGTAATTTTACTATTAATGGTATTACAATTGCTTCGGCAATGTTGGATTCCAATGATCCTACGGTTGTTATTTTGACTTTATCGACGCCACTTACTTCAATGAATACTTATACAGTGAGTTCTGATGTCGCAGATATATCAGGGAATGATGCCAGTGGTACTAGCCAAAATTTCACATTTGTTTTAATAGAGCAAGCAGTCGCTAATGATATGGTTATTAACGAAATAATGGCCGACCCGACTCCTGTACAATCTCTTCCTGATGCAGAATGGGTAGAAATTTATAATAGAAGTAATAAGGTTTTTGACTTAGCAGATTATGAATTGTCTAGCGGTTCTACTCCACAACAAATGCCTTCTTATATATTAATGCCTAATGAATATGTAGTAGTTACAGACGATGGAAATATAGGATTGTTTACAGGAATTACTAATATTGTTGCAGTTACAAGTTTCAATGCTTTAAGTAATGCTGGTGACAATGTAACACTTGCAGATTTAAGCGGAAATGTAATCAATAGTGTAGATTACTTAGATGATTGGTATCAAGATGCTATTAAAGATGATGGTGGTTGGACTTTAGAATTAATAAATCCGAATAGTTTTTGCTCTGTTCCTTCTGAAAATTGGATAGCTTCTAATGATGCACAAGGAGGAACGCCTGGGACGGTCAACTCTGTTTTGGATAATACCACTGGAAATTTGACATTAGATATGGCATTAGCAACAACTAATACCATTCAAGTAACTTTTAGTCAAATTGTTGATGTGGCAGATGCAACAGACCCTGCTAATTATACAGTTGATAATGGTTTTGGAAGTCCAAGTTCTGTAACTTTATTATCAGATAATGAAGTCTTATTGACATTTACTAATGATTTTAGTTTTAATACACTTTATACAATTACTGCTAATAATATATCTGATTGTAGCGGAACAAATGTTATTGATACTAATAATAATAGTGCTACTTTCCAATTATACGAACCAGCTACTATTTTTGATATTATTATTAATGAAATCATGGCAGACCCTAGTCCACAAGTAGGACTACCTGAAACGGAATTTATAGAACTTTATAATAGAAGTAATAAAACAATTAATCTAGAAGGATTTACATTAGTAAGTGGTACTAGTACATCCACTTCATTTCCTTTTATGGTGCTAGCACCAGATGAATACATGGTTATTTATAAAGAAAATCCTGCAATTGATTTTTCAAGTTTTACAGGTACTTTTTTAGATTTGCCTAGCGTACCTTCTTTATCTAATGCGGGAGATGATATTTCTTTATATGATAATAATGGAAATGTAATTGATGGCGTGAATTATGATGATGCTTGGTATCAAGATACCAATAAAAAAGATGGTGGTTATACTTTAGAAAGAATTAACCCACTAGCTCCTTGTCAAGTTGAAGGAAATTGGATTGCTTCTGATGATGCCTTAGGAGGAACACCTTCCCAAGAGAATTCTGTATTAGATGCACAAGTAGATGACCAATTTCCTGATTTGATAGATGCTTTTCCTACAAGCAATATAGAATTAGTGGTTAATTTTACAGAGGCATTAGATATTAGTAATGCTAGTAATCCAGCATTTTATAATATTAATAATAATATTAATGTAATAGCTGCTATGCCTGTGCCTCCATTATATACATCAGTAATACTTACAATAGACCCTACTACAGCTATTCAAGAAAATACTTTGTATGATTTAACGGTAGATGATGGCGTAACGGACTGTTTAGGGAATCCATTAGGAATGAATAATAGTGCTCAATTTGCATTACCAGCAGTATTAGAAGAAGGAGATATTATTATTAATGAAATATTATTCAATCCTTATACAGGAGGGAGTGATTTTCTAGAATTGTATAATAATTCTAATAAAATTGTCAATATTGCAGACTTGAGTATAATTAATGATATTGCTTCTACGAGTGGAAGTAGGGTGAATATTGAAACGGATTTCTTATTGTTTCCCCAGTCTTATGTTGTGATTACTGAAGACCCTGCTAATATTTTAGAAAATTATACAGTAGAAGACCCTAATCTTTTGATTGAGAATGATTTACCTTCTTTCAATGATGGAGAAGGAAATGTAACGCTATTTACAGAAGGGTTAGTAATTGATAAATTTGATTATTACGAAGATTATCATTTTGAATTATTAGATGATGAAGAAGGTGTTTCTTTAGAGCGTATCGATTTTGATGTTTTCACCAATACAAGGGACAATTGGCATTCGGCAGCGGCTTCAGCAGGCTATGCTACGCCAACTTATTTGAATTCACAATATCTAATATCTGCTGAAGAAAGCAATGATGAATTTTCTTTTGCTAATGAAACATTCTCTCCTGATAGTGATGGATTTGAAGATTTTATCAGATTGGATTATCAAGTGAGTCAAATGGGCTATGTATGTAATATTAAAATTTATGATGCAAGAGGTCGTATGGTTAGAAGTTTAGTTGAAAATGAGCCTTTAGGACTTAATGGTTTTTATCAATGGGATGGTACTAATGACGAGATGACAAAAGCGAGAATTGGTATTTATGTTTTTTGGATAGAACTATTCGATGAAGCAGGTAATATTACTCGATTTAAGAAAAATTGTGTTCTTGCAGGACAGTTTTAATCTTGTACTAATCCATAGTTAGAATGTATATTATAATTTTTTAATTTTTTATATTATACTAATTCACATCGAAAAACACACCTTCGCTCTAATCTAAAGGTTTGAAATATAGTCAATTGTGGTAAAGTTGTAA
>JAHDBK010000446.1 GCA_020630455.1 Saprospiraceae bacterium | reverse complement strand
GAAGTAAATCCAGATAACAAAAAATATAAATAACTTTTTACACAGTGTATTTAGTTCCTTTTTTCTTTCTTTTTAATTTTTTAATTGGACAGAACGGAGCGGCGGCTTGCCGCCGCCACAAGGAATCGCAGTGGTGGTCGGTAAGCCGCAGTTCTGTTTTGGGGCTTCGTTACCCCAAATGCGAGCCGCCGCTCCGTTCAGTTCAAGGGCGAAGCCCTTGAACTGAACGGTTGGTGTAAATGGCGTGCGCCCGCATAGGGCGAATGACCATTTTACACTTTGTTAGGCGGCGTATTTAATTCATCTTCACTTTTATATTGGTAGTACAGATAAATAAATGGCAAAATGAGAATTAATAAGAAGATTATAACCAACATCAAATCATTCATATGCTCAATTGACCTTTTAAAAAATCTCATACCAATTGCAACAAATAAGATATAAGTTCCTAAATATGCTTTCTTTAGTATTTTTATCTTAGTCCTTCTTTTTTCATCTAATTTCTCTTTATATAATGTTTCTATGTCTTTTTCTAAAGGAGAATCAAAATTTTTTCTACAGGCAGGACAAAATTTATCTTCTGTAAATAATACTTTTGTAAGGCAATGAGGACAAGTTTTCATTTTTTAGTTTTAAATATCTATCTCAAATAAAGAAGAGTCAATATCGTTAGGATTAGTAGATGAAAAATCAACTAACTCTAAATAATCCTCTTCAAGTATATCATTAGTTCCAAATTCAATAGTTCCATCGTTACTCGAAAATAATTTTTCTTCCAATATTTCTCCATTATCATCGTATCCATCAAAATTTACTCCTTCAGAATTGTAGCCTTCAATATTGTAACCATAGGGATTAAAACCTAATTTATCAAATCCATTTTCATCATATAAAGTATTCCAATCTGGTTCTTTTTGATTCAATTTAGAAGTTCTTAGTTTATATAAGAAATTATCTAAAATTAAAGTTTTTTGTAGACTTGAGATGGAATTATATTTATTAAGGTTTTTATTCAATGATTTATCCAGATATTTCCTAAAACCGTATTTATGATTTAATTTACTCCGTATTTCTAAAATATATTTTTTATTCAAAGCTATATCAGACTGAATCTTTTCGAGAACTTTGTGAATTTCAGGTTCATACCGATTTTCCTGTTTTATCTTGTTTACTATTCTTCTTACACTATCTAAATATTTTTCATTCTGAATCTCTATATTTAATGATTTTTCTGTTTTACTTCTTTTTTGCTCAATATCATTCTTAACACTAACAGAAAGTAATTTTAAATAATTAAAAGGTGAAATTTTTTGTAGCAATTCAATCCTCTTTTCATGCTCATTCCTTTCATTGGATTTTTCAATTGTTAATAAAGTTTTTTCAATGATTTTTTCAAGATTTATTATGTCTATTTGCTTTTGAGAAGAATTTTGATGATTTAAACTTTGAATTTCAGATGTCAATTTTAAAAAACCAAAAATTATTCTTTGCTTAATTGATAAATCACTAATCAAACCCAGATGATAATTTTTATTAAAATTAGTGTATTGATTTTTGAGCAGAATAAATTCGTCGTTTAGATTAGTGTTTGCGACTAATTCATTTATTAGTTCGATTGCGTCATCAATTTTATCTTTACCAATCAATTCTCGTATCTTTTCTATTTTCATTGAATTCCATTTTTTATTTATGCCGCCTAACGTCCCGCATAGCTGACGGGTGGGGTTTTTCCCAGCAAGACTAAAAGTAAGCAAATTTAGCCGAAAATCAGGCATTATTGCCCGAGAATAAAACCGATTTGATACCCCACCTGGACAGCTATGCATTGTTAGCGACCGTGTTTTTTTTTGCCCGAGAGTAAAACCGTTTTGGCCTAAATCGAAATTTTCGCCAAATACGAGAAGAACAATCAAGAATACCCTTTTTTAGGTCGTATTTGTTTTTGCCAAGAGAACACCCTTTGAGCCTAGAACAAATTTTGCCAAAGAAGGGGAGAGCTATCAAAAGCAAGTATTTCAAGCCTTATTTGTTTTTGCCGAATGAACACGCTTTAAGCCGAGAACAAATTTTGCCAAGAAAGGGCAGTGCTATCAAGAACAATTATTTCAAGTCGTATTTGGTTTTTGCCAAGCGTAACTTCGATAGCCAAAAACGATTCTTGCTGAAAACATACTTTTTGTGCCGAGAGCAAACTTTTTTTGGACAGCCGAGAAAAAGCAGGGAGTTTCATAACCCATTTGAGCCGAACAGAAGCACTATTGGCAAAAAAAATATATCATGGTCGCTAACGGAGCGGCGGCTTGCCGCCGCCACAAGGAATCGCAGTGGTGGTCGGTAAGCCGCAGTTCTGTTTTGGGGCTTCGTTACCCCAAATGCGAGCCGCCGCTCCGTTCAGTTCAAGGGCGAAGCCCTTGAACTGAACGTCCAGCATAGATGCAGTTGGCTGGCATACAGCCAATTGCCATCTATGCTTTTGTTGGGGGCAAACCTTCTTTTCTTTTTCTCCGAGTGTAATTTGAAATCCAATTTAATCGAAGTCGAAATTTTCTTCAATTTTCACCCATTTTTTACGGAGACGAATTTTTTCTTTTTTCTCCGAGTGTAATTTGGAATCCAATTTAATCGAAGTCGAAATTTTCTTCAATTTTTTACCCATTTTTTACGGAGACGAATTTTTTCTTTTTTCTCCGAGTGTAATTTTTGGAATCCACTTTAATCGAAGTCGAAATTTTCTTCAATTTTTAATCCGTTTTTTACGGAGACAATTTTTCTTTTTTCTCCGAGTGTAATTTTTGGAATCCACTTTAATCGAAGTCGAAATTTTCTTCAATTTTTAATCCGTTTTTTACGGAGACAATTTTTTCTTTTTTCTTCGAGTGTAATTTGAAATCCAATTTAATCGAAGTTAAAATTTTCTTCAATTTTTAACTCGTTTTTTACGGAGACAATTTTTCTTTTTTCTCCGAGTGTAATTTGAAATCCAATTTAATCGAAGTCGAAATTTTCTTCAATTTTTAACTCGTTTTTTGCGGAGACAATTTTTTTCTTTTTCTCCGAGTGTAATTTGAAATCCAATTTAATCGAAGTCAAAACTCTCTTCAATTTTTAACTCGTTTTTTACGGAGACAATTTTTTATTTTTTTCTTGGTTGCCCCCAACGGAGCGGCGGCTTGCCGCCGCCACAAGGAATCGCAGTGGTGGTCGGTAAGCCGCAGTTCTGTTTTGGGGCTTCGTTACCCCAAATGCGAGCCGCCGCTCCGTTCAGTTCAAGGGCGAAGCCCTTGAACTGAACGCTCCGCATAGCTGTCAGTAGCGACGTTTAGGAGCTGTTGCCAGCTATGCATTGTTGTATGTCGTTTTTATTTTTTTACATTCCATAGAATGCCATTTTTGATTCTCCTTTTTTTTCAAGGAATTCAATGAAATCTATTATATGTTCTAAGTCATTTATTATGTAGTATTTATTTTCTTGATGTTTCGATTTATCCATTTCGAAATTCTCAGGTTGAAAGCTTCCATATTTTATTTCATCCAGTAAGTTTGAATTATTTCGAATTTTACTGATTAATTCTTCAATCGTCTTTCGCATTATCTTTGTATCAACCCAATTATTTTTAAGGTCTTCTATATCTTGCTTTTCAGCTTCTTTTATTTTTTTTTGATATTCCTTGTTTATTTTGTCTCTTTCTTCTTGGGTCGAAACTTTAGATAATTCCCAATCTCTCCAACCATCATGTTCTTCAGTATAAAATCCCATTCCTCCATAATTAAACATTCGGAATGGACTTAAATCAATTTCAGTTTTTATGACTTGTTCACATTGCTCTAGTTGACTACGGAAAAACAGATAGGCTT
>JAHDBK010000445.1 GCA_020630455.1 Saprospiraceae bacterium | reverse complement strand
AAATTTTATTTATATAATAAATTTAAATTTTTCTTTGAATTCCTTAAAAAAAGCATTTTCTTTGTAAAAAATTACTAAAGTGTTTTACCGATTAACAATCATATTCATTTTAATTCTTAGTTATTTTAATACTGAAGCCAAAACAGATAAATATCGCTGTATGTGGCGTGATGACCCTGCAACTACCATGGTTGTTGCTTGGAATCAAATCGGTAAAACAGAAGCTACTTTATATTTAGATACCTTAAAACACAATGGAGACTACACTATGTTTTGTCATCAATTCAAAGCTGACAAAAAACATTGGTTTAAGCGGATGAATCATCATTTTGTTCGGCTCAACAATTTAAAGCCTAATACCGTATATTATTTTATATTAAAAGATAATGATTCTCAATCAGAAGTTTTCTCTTTTAAAACGCTACCTGACACAAAGGACAGTCAATTGAGCATCATAGCAGGTGGAGACAGTCGAAATCATAGAAAATATAGACAACATGCTAATTCTTTAGTTTCTAAATTGCGTCCAGACTTTGTGATGTTTGGTGGAGACATGACTGGAAGTGATGGTTCTACTCCTTGGAAAAATTGGTTAGACGACTGGCAGCTCACTATTGGTAAAGATGGTAGGATTACTCCAATTGTAGCAGCAAGAGGTAATCACGAAAGGAGCAATAAAGTAATAGAAAAAATCTTTGATAGTCCTCATAAAGATATTTATTATGCTTTAAATATTGCAGATGGATTGCTTCGAATTTATACTTTAAATTCCTTGATAGCGGCTAATGGTAATCAAGGGAAATGGTTAGAAGAAGATTTGAAGAATCATGATTATCCCATTTGGAAAATGGCTCAATACCACTACCCTATTAGACCGCATACTGCAAAAAAATCAGAAAGCTATAATCAACAAAAATATTGGGCACCATTGTTCTACAAATACGGAATGGATATCGCTGTTGAATGTGATGCCCACGTCGTTAAAACGACTTATCCCATTCGTCCTTCAAATGAAGCAGAAAGTGATGAGGGCTTTATCAGAGATGATGAAAATGGAACAGTATTTTTAGGAGAAGGATGCTGGGGTGCTCCTTTGAGAAGGAATAATGATAATAAAAAATGGACTAGGGCAAGTGGCAGTTTTAATCAAATTAAATGGTTGTTTATTAATAAAGAAAGTATTGAAGTTAGGACGGTAAAAACGCACAATGTTAATGAAGTCTCTCAATTAAATGATTTGAGTAAATTTTCAATGCCAGAAAACATAGATATTTGGAAGCCCGAATCAGGAGAGGTCATTACTATTGTTCAATCTCAAAACCCCATTGGATACCAGCCCAATTCTTCACTAAAAGGAGAGCTTGCAGCTATTTCTTTAGCTTCTAACCATAAAAACGGAGCTATGAAGGTGGGGATTTTCTTTCTAATATTATTTATAATAATGATGTACCCTGCATATGCAGTTATGTTTAAAGATAAATTGAATTTTTCTTTTATAAATAATAAAAATAATTAAATTTAAGCTTCTAAAACTTCTTTTAATTTTTTCAAACCACTTTCTAAATCGTCTCCTATCATTTTCTCCATATTCATAAATAAGAGCATTAAATTCATTGGATATTTCATGCCTCCATCAAATCCCCAAGAAACTCTAGTACTTTCTGCCCCAAGACTTTCCGTTGTCATATAAGCTTTTTCAGTTGCTTCAAAAGGTGCTAAAAACCTTAATTCAAAGTCAAGCCTCTCCCCTTCCGTTATTTTGAGTATTTCCTGTTCTCCTTTTCCTACATTTTTCTCTTTGCTATCCCAAGCAGAAACAAAGCCTACAGTAGCATCAGTGCCTTTATATTCTTTTTTCATATTAGGGTCTCTATTCGCCCAAACGCTATAATTATCTTGATTTTTTAAATGTTTGATATAATCAAACACTTGAGCTTTAGGTTTATTAATTTCAACCGATTTAATTACAGAATATTTCTTTTTTAGAACAGCTGCTAAAAGTAGTAGCAATACAATAATTGATGCAATTACGATTAAAATGGTAACTAAGATATTCATGTTAATATTGATTTAATAGTTTTCTATAAATTGGCTTCCGCCAATAAAAGACAAAATATAAAAAAGGGAAGATGCATACATCTAGTATTTTATTCCCTGTAAAATAAGTAATCTTATCTGTAATGATACAAGCATTAACAGATTTTTTGAATATGAGGTGTTCATGAGTCCATTCTTTTATAGGGAAAGGTAAAATTTCACCTTTGTCTATAAAATATATTTTTTCGTCATCTTCCCCATTTTCTGTAACTAAAGCATTCCATTTTTGAGAAGGTCCTAATGGAAATTTTAAAGTTAAATGTACTTTATCTCCTTTTGTACAACCATCAAATCGATTTAATTCCACCGACACTAAAGGCGGCTTTAAAGCAACAAATAGCTTTTCATTAAATTGGCTCATGGTATTTTGAGCAGAAGTTTTTATATGTGTAGAAATTGAAAAATTCAAAATATTATTAAAATTATAAAGAAATTTATTTATTAAATCACCATCTTGGTCTATTCGCTCTGATATAAGGAGTAGGTGCTGTATAACCCACTGGATTGTCTGAATATCCTCGACCTAAGGGTAAATTGAGTTGAGTTCTCAACTCTAAATGAAGATGTGCGGGATATTGACCGTGAGCAGTACCAATAGTAGCTATTTTTTCGCCTCTTTTTACGTACTGTCCATATTCTACAAAAATTTCATTACAATGAGAATATAAAGATTCAACAAATGAACCATCCAAATTCCTATGTATTATACGGACTGTTTTTCCCCATCCTCCTTTTAAGTCATGCGAAAAACAGACAAAGCCATTAGCAATAGCAAAAATAGGATCCCCTAAATCTGTATCTCCACCACTTACTGCATTAAAATCGTCTCCTAAATGTCTATTCTGCATAAATCTTCTAGCAATATAATAGCCTCTTGCATCTGGTTTTCCTACTGGGAAATCATAGCCATCACTTATAAATTCTCTTTTATCAATAAAATATTGTTCATAATAAGTATCAATATTATCAAAGGGTTTCCAATCATTTTGATATTGTTTATAAGTAATAGAATCAAGCAGTACAGTATTAGGTCCAGTTGTATCTATAACTTCATTATTATTATTAATAGATGGTTTTTTTTGAACTTTTTTTTCTTCTATTTTATCTTTTAAATAAATATACTCAAATGCACCTATAGTATCCTGATTATTCAAATCAGAAACACTTGCTAACATTTCATTAGTTGGCTTTTGATTATTTTGACATGAAATTATTGAAAAAAATACTAAAATCAACAATGACCTTAATAACATATCCTTATACTCTTAAAATCTGTTTAGTTAAATAAATTTTTCCAGGAATACATTCTCCTGCGGCAGATTTACCTTGCCAAAAACCTTCAAGTTTGGCTTCGTCTCCTTCATATTTATGAATCAATTGCATTTTTTTAATACACCATTCCATATTTTCATATTTGCGATGTTCAACAATTTTTAATTCTTCTAACAATACTACTGTTCCGCTTTTTGCACTCCCTTTAAGTTCTATGATGACATATACATCATCGAAATATGCATAAGAGCGTCCTGTAATTTTATTACCATTTTGGACTAAATATAATTCAAAATTATACTCTTCTCTAATTCCCCCTTCATTTTGTGTAATTTTCCCTTTCCACTCTCCTGTTAATTTGTTTTTAGAGTTGGTATTTTGAGCATAGGAAGAAAAAACAAGAACAAAAAACAAAAATGTTAAATATATAATTTTCTTTTTCACTATGTTTTATTTTACATTTTAAATAAAACATAAAGATATTATTTAATTTTTAA
>JAHDBK010000444.1 GCA_020630455.1 Saprospiraceae bacterium | reverse complement strand
CTGCTTCACGTCCTCGCCTTAATAGCTAAGGCTATTAGGCTGCGGGCGTTCATTGGTTCATTGATTCAAAACAAAATTCTTATTTCAAAAACTCAATAAATTTATCTTACAGTGTATTAAATGTTATAACGAAAAGTTTTTAATGAAATATAATGAATTTGCGAAAGCAATTATAAAATTGAAAAAAGAAGACTTAGAACTACGAAGTCAACTCATTCAAAAAGGTAGTCTAGGAGATAATTACAACCAAGAAATGGCGAATTTGCATATTAGCAATGCAAAAAAACTAAACGAAATAATGAATACCATAGGCGGCTACCCTACTATTGATAAAGTAGGAAAAGAAGCCAGTGACTCTGCTTGGTTGGTCATACAACATGCCATTATGCAACCTCATTTTATGAAGAAGTGTCTTTTATTATTAAAAATTGCTGTTGATGAAAAAAAAGCTAATCCTATCAATTTAGCCTATTTATCTGATAGGATTGCTACCTTTGAAAATAATCTCCAGTCTTATGGAACCCAATTTGATTGGGATGAATTAGGGCAAATGAGTCCTCTACCCTATGATGATTTAAAAAAAGTAAATCAACGAAGAAAATCATTGGGACTAAATAGCCTAGAAGAACAAACTCAAATAATGAGGCAGCAAATTCTCACGGAAAATCAAAGTCCACCAAGTGATTTACCAAAAAGGAAAAAAGAATTTAATGAATGGAGAAAATCAGTTGGATGGATAAATTTTTAAACATGCTCTAACAAAATTATAAAACAACAACATTATGAAAGTTCAAAATTTAATTACACTAATCATCCTTTTTTTCAACATTAGCCTTTTTAGTCAAAATATTCAAAATGAAGATACTAACAAATTGAAAGGCGATTGGAAAGGCAACTTAACTTATATGGATTATTCATCCAACAAACCCTATTCTATGCCTTGTAATGTTAGTATTTCAGTAAAGAAAAAAGGATTAAAATTAATATTGAAATTCGAATACCCTAATGAGCCTAAAGCAAATGGGAAAAGAAAGATTAATATTTCAAAAGATCGCAGTATAATTAGTAATGAAAAAATCATCTCTAGAGAAAAATTATCTGATGGAACGATAGAAATAACGACTGAATATTCTGGAAAAGATGGAAATGATAATAAAAGTGCTACTATTAGAAATATTTATATAATAGGAGATCATACTTTTATTATGAAGAAAAAAGTAAAATTCGAAGATTCAGAGGACTGGTTAAAAAGAAATGAATTTAACTTCACTAAAAATTAATTCATTAGTATGAAAATCATAGCAATAAAAACCATTGTCTTTTGGGGATTTTTTATATTCATATTAAGTTCTTGTTCCCAATCAAAAACTAACAAAGAGATTATTCTTCCACAAACTATATCAAGTAACATTGCTATTGATACAATAAACCAAGACACTGCTTTATTACAATTAAAATTCACCACAGGAATTCGCTCTATTTTGGAAGATAATAAAGGTAATTTTTGGTTTGGGAGTCACTCTGAAGGACTTGCTTTATATGATGGAAAAGAATTGAAATATTTTACTATTAATGATGGGCTAAGCGATAATCAAATACGTTCTATATATGAAGACGCTACAGGAATGGTTTGGTTTGAAGGAGGAACAGGTATCAGTAATTTTGATGGTAAAAAAATAAATAAATTTTTTATTCGAAATTATGAATCTAAACACAATTGGAAAGCCCATAAAAATGACCTTTGGTTCAAGGGGAATGAATCAACAAGTTACAATAAAAAAGAAGCTCAAGCAGGAGTTTATCGTTATGATGGTTATCAATTTAATTTTCATACATTTCCTTTTCCTATCCTAAGCAATGATTTCGCTTATTATTCTGTTTCTACCCCTTTTGCAAGGGGAAAAGACAATCAAGTATGGTTCGGAACATACGGAGCAGTAATTGGATACAATGGAAGTAATTTTACAATTATTAATAATACAAGCCTAGGCTTTAATGAAGAAACAGGCTATTTGCATATCAGAAGTATATACGAAGATTCTAGAGGAAGACTTTGGATTGGGAACAATGGCATTGGCGTTTTATTATATAATAACAACAAAACCATCAATTTTTCTGATGTACATGGATTATTGTCCGAAAATAGTTTAAAGACGGGAGGCTTTCGTTCTCCAAAAGGTAGTCTAGAACATGTATTCGCTATCGGAGAAGATAACAAAGGCAATATTTGGTTTGGAGATAGAGATACAGGTGCTTGGAAATTTGATGGAAAATCCATTAAAAATTATAATCAAAAAGATGGACTAACCACCACTCATATTTGGCAAATATATAGAACCTCAAAAGACGAATTATGGTTTGCTATGGGCGATGGAAACGTTCTCAAATTTAATGGAGAATCATTTGAAAAAATATTTTAGAAAGTAATAATTATGAAACTCTATGGAATTAGTGGTCTTGGTGCTGATGAAAGAGTATTTCAATATTTAAAATTGAATACAGAATTTATTCCTATTCAATGGATAAAACCTCTCAAAAATGAACAGATTAAACAATATTCCTTAAGATTAGCAAAAAAAATAGATACTAAAGAGCCTTTTGGTATCTTAGGACTTAGCTTTGGAGGACTGGTAGCAGTAGAAATCAGTAAAAAATTAAAACCCAAACTAACTATTTTAATATCTACCGCTGAAACTAAATACGAACTTAAAGATGTTTATAAATTAATTGGAAAATCAGGATTGGTTAATTTTATTCCTCAAAACTTTTTCTTACCGCCTAAATTTATTGCCAATTGGTTTTTTGGTTCTAAAAATAAAAAATTACTATATGAAATAATAAATGATACTGATTTGAGTTTTTCAAAATGGGCTGTCAAAGAACTCTTAAATTGGGATAATTCTGAAATACTAAAAAATGATGTCTTAAAAATTGGAGGAACAAAAGACAAGCTCATTCCTCAAAAAGAAAAAAACAATGTCATCCTAATTCAAGATGGAACACATTTTATGATAGTAGACAAAGCAGATATGGTTAGTAAAATAATAAATAAGAAAATAAAACAATGAACCAAAGAAACAGAGGAAAAAAGTCAAACGACGACAAGGATTTTGCTATAAAATGGCATGCTATATTTACTTCAGCAGCAGATGACCTTTGTTTTTTATTATCTAGAGGATATGCTATCGATTCTAGTTTACAATTGGTAGGCAATAGATATAGGCTCAATAAAAGGCAACGATTAGCTATAAAAAGAATTGGTGCTAGTCAGCAAGCAATCACCGAGCGTAAAAATAAAGAATATAGTAATAAAGACATACAAAACGCTCATGTCGAAATTGATGGTTTCAATCTTTTAATTCTTTTAGAAAGTGCCTTGTCTGGAGCTTATCTGTTTGAAGGAAGAGATGGAACAATAAGAGATATGTCTAGCGTACATGGAAGCTATAAACGAGTCAATCAAACTCCTGAATCTATATTATTGATTGGTAAATCATTAGAAAAATTACAAGTACAATCTGTAAAATGGTTGCTTGACCAACCTATATCGAATAGTGGAAGATTAAAAACATTATTACAAAAAATTAGCGATGAAAATAATTATTCTTGGAAAATAGAATTGGTTTATTCTCCTGATAAATTATTAGCCAATTCTACAAATGTAATCGTATCTTCAGATGCTTGGATTCTCGACCAAACTCAATCCTGGTTCAATTTAGGTCGTTATATTATTACTAATTATTTGGATTATTCTAATATGATTAAAATATAAAAAAAATAAAGAAAATTCTTTATTTTCAACTAGTTCTAGATATAATTATGCCTATAATTAAAATAGAAACAAGAATACAATCGAGTAAAGAAAT
>JAHDBK010000443.1 GCA_020630455.1 Saprospiraceae bacterium | reverse complement strand
TTTTTACTTCGAGTGTCTTCGAATGAAAAGCCAGCAAACGCCATGTGCAACCGTTATCAGACATTAAGCTACAAATAATAACCATAGCATTGATAAGAGAGAAAGACAAACAATAAAAATGGAAATATTAGATGACTTTTTCTTCTTCTTTTTTCAAAAAAACCAATTAAATTAATAAATAGCCATCCAAATGAAACTAAGTACATCAATAGAAACAATCCTTCTTTCATAATCTATGGTTCTTCTCGTTTAGAAAATTCAAAGCAAAGAGAATTTGCTAATTGATTATATTCTAAATGATGCTTATTGTCTCCAACCATTTGATTGAAAGTATCACAAGGAACAACGGTGGATAAAGCATGAAAGAAAGACTTTAAATTTTCTTCATCATTTAGCTCGTTTATATCAATCGAATTATCGTATTCATCTTCAAATAATTCTAAAACTTTTTCTCTAATTTTAATAGCGTACTCAATATGTTTTTCCATGAATTTGTATTTTAAAATGAAAAATTAAAACGTCTGATAACATTGTACACCAGTCGAAGTGGCTATTTTAATGTTTCGGTTTCAGTTTCGGTTGAAAAGGGTAAATAAATGGTACAATTCTACTTTTGGCTTACTCGGAAGAATAGCCACATCGCAGGTGTACCTGTCATTCTCGGCTATTAAGAATTAAAAAGCCTGTTTATAAATTCGGCAGATGGATAAGTTTTATCTCTAGTTAATTTAATGAGATAATCCATCATTTTTTTATTTTGTGAAAGCAATGTTTCATTTATTTTTTGCATTTCAATCATCATATCATAATTGACTGAATCTGAATTTAATGCTTGATTAATTACTTGGTTGAATTTTTCAATATGAAAATCTCTTTGTGTCAATGCTTGTTCTAGTGCTGTTTTCAAAATGGCAATGTGATTATCAGCAGATGCACTTAAATCTACCTTAAAATCAGTATTCATAAAAAGTTGGAACTCAAAATCAGAAACTTGTATCATCCCTAACTCTTTAGCATTTTCTAATAGCTCTGTTGATAATTTAGATTGTTTTGTTGTCATGTATAAATAAATTGTTAAAAGTGAAAATAAACAGCCGAGAACATTGTACACACTCAATCGGGGCTGAAAAAAGTGTGTAGGTTATGTTCGGCTGAAAATGGTTATAAAATATTTATTTTCAATTTCGGTACGCTGCAAGCCCCGTTTGCGTTTGTACCTGTCATTCTCAGCTATAAAAAATAAAAAAGGAGAAACCTGAAAATCCAAGAAAGAGTAAGGGACGAAAGCCGAAAAGTCATTAGAGTAGGCATATTTAAATCAAATAAATCAGAATGAAAAAATTAAACATTTTACTCGCAATTCTACTTTTTTTTACAGTTAATATTTTTGCTGTAAATAGTGAAAAACAAATTAAAAGGCAAAATCTTAATGAAAAATTAGCTACTTATGAAAAAGCCTATTCCGCAGAAAATATTGAAGATTTTTTAGACCTGACACCAAAAAAGATTAGAGAAGAAACAGGAAATAAACTTTCGCTAAAGGAGATATTAATTCTTAAAGCAGCACAAAAAAGAATAAAAAAAGCAAGTTCCAATCTAAATGATGAGAGCAAACCTAAAAGCCAAGTTGCTGCATTGATAATCGTTATTTTTGTTGGAGTTCTTGGGATACATAGATTTTATTTAGGATATACTGGAATTGGAATAATTCAATTGCTGACACTCGGAGGATGTGGAATTTGGGCTTTAATTGATTTAATAATGATTGCCACTGGTGATTTAAAACCTAAGGATGGAAGTAACTACGACCCGACATTATAATTGGCTAATTGTAGAAACATTAGTTTTGATATTGGTTCCGCTTATTTTGATTCTTTTACCTGCTAACTATTTTGATAATGGGCAATCATTATGTTTAAGCGTTCAGTTATTCAATAAGGAATGTTTTGGTTGCGGGATAACAAAATCTATAATGCATCTAATACACTTAGATTTTCGGGAATCTTTTTACCATAATCCTTTAGGAATAATTGTGTCAGCTATAATAGGGTTTATCATTATTAAAAGAATTAGAAATAATATAATACAGCTGAGAACACTGCATAGCCGTTCATAGCGAGCAAAAGCTCGCTACGACGGCTATGCCACCGTTCAGTTCAAGGGCTTCGCCCTTGAACTGAACGGAGCGGCGGCTCGCATTTGGGGTAACGAAGCCCCAAAACAGAACTGCGGCTTACCGACCACCACTGCGATTCCTTGTGGCGGCGGCAAGCCGCCGCTCCGTTACCCTCAATAAAAAAATCTCGCTATAAAAACAAAATCGTGACATCTTAAAATGAAAATTATTGACTTCTGACATAAAAAGGACTAAATTTGTAGAAACAGCAGCACCCTACAATTATGAACAAAAATCAATTGTCTATAAACAAGTTCTTACTTGTCTTTCTAATTCTAGTAGCAAGTAAATCTAGCTATGCTAATAATTTTTGGTACGAACTTTTAAAACAGTATAAAGTAGAAGAACTAATAATTACACCTCATAATATTTCTTCTGTTGAAGGATACGAATTTATAGTTGATGCTCTTCAGATAGCCTCTCCTCCAAATCTGATGAATGAGAATCAGTTGGCTGAATTATCATCAAAAAATATGGGAAAGAATTTACTACAATTACAAACATCGTCTAAAGTTGCAGTAATTTATATTCCTAATGTTGTGCCATCCTCAGTTTTACCAAATCAAGAAAGAATAACTGAAAAAGGAATTTCTAATGAAACATATATTACAAGAATTCAGAGAGAACTTGAAAAGCTAGAGAATTCAGAAGGGAATCCTTGGAAAATAAATATTTATAGAAAATTGACTAATAATTCTAATGGAAATTTTCAAATTCAAATCAAATGCAGTATTCGCCCTTTAACTGAACAGGAATTGAATGAATTAGAAAACAAAGTCAATAGGAATCTTGAATATAAGTTTGGAGGCTATAATACTGTGTATCGACATAAATATTTTATCAGATTGAAATATATGAAAATAGAAGATGCTATATCTGAAATTGAAAGATTAGTTCGGCTTGGGGTTAAAGATGTCTTTATTAATAAATTATAATTCTTTTTGATATTATGTGCTTTCTGAAAGTGGACAAAGAAAAAAAAATTAGAGAACTAGAGATTGAAAAGTTAGAATTTGAAATTCAAGATTTAAAAAAAAGGAGTCGTTGGTATCATCTCTCACCTAGTTATGTTGCAATTATACTCGCCGTAGGTTCTTTAGTTGCGGGATTACTTTCTGGATGGTTTGATACAGAAAGACTGGAAGTTAAAAATGAAATAATTCAATTGAATGAAGAGAGAAATAAACTTATTTTAGATAAAAAAAACATTCAAGACAGCTTGAAAATCTATAATTTAAGAATTAACGATTTGAAAAGATTAAGTAACCACAGCCTCCATTTAAGTGATTTCATTCTTAGAAATAGAAATTCTTTAGATGAGCAAAAGTATGAAATTGAGAAAATTATAGATTCAATTACTTTATACCAGAGAAAAATAAAATACTGAGGGTAACAATGTGCAAACCAGTCATGCTCCTATTCAGTCGCACGCTGTTTGTACTCACGTTGGCAGCAATAATTTTTAACTAGATTTGGTAAATCATTTGAGCTCGTAGAATAGAGAAAATTCGGTTTAGCGTCTTCTCTCCTACCTGGGAAAAAAATTTAAAAAGATATTCGTTAAAAAATTCCCCACGCTTGATTTTCGTAAGAAATCTTTTTGCCTTGCAGCTAGTAATTTGAATAGAAAATGGTTTTAAAAAATCCGTTTTCAGTTTCGGTAAAAAAGGAAAAAGTCATGCCCACAGCTGCTT
>JAHDBK010000442.1 GCA_020630455.1 Saprospiraceae bacterium | reverse complement strand
AGTAAATTTAAACAATTAGGACAAGAGTTGCCTACACCTAATAAATACCGTTCAGCATCAGGTGCTCCTGGTCCTGAATATTGGCAACAACAAGCAGATTATTTAATTCATCTTGAAATAGATGATGAAAAACAGCGGTTATATGCTGACGAAACTATTACTTATTATAATAATTCACCAGATGAATTAAGGTATCTTTGGTTACAATTAGACCAAAATATGCGTGCAAAAGATTCTGATTCTTATAAAATTAGTACCAATGGTATTGATGAAAAAATGACTTTAGGTCAATTAAAAAGATTAGAACCAAGCTTTGATGGTGGTTTTAAATTAGATTATGTACAAGATGCTAATGGGAAAACATTACCTCATACAGTAAATAAAACTATGTTGAGAGTAGATATTCCTGTGGTATTGAAACCAGGAGAAGAATATACTTTTAAAATTAAATGGTGGTATAATATTAATGATAGAATGAAAATAGGGGGACGTTCGGGGTTTGAATATTTCCCAGAAGATGATAATTATCTTTATACGATAGCTCAATTTTTTCCGAGAATGTGTGTATATGACGATGTAAATGGTTGGCAACATAAACAATTTCTAGGAAGAGGAGAGTTTGCATTAACCTTTGGAGATTATGAAGTTCATATCACTGTTCCTGAAGATCACTTAGTAGCAGCAACAGGGGTTCTTCAAAATCCAAAAGAAGTATTGACAGACGATCAACTTAAACAATGGGAAAAAGCACAAACTGCTTTTGAACAACCAGTTATTATTGCTTCTCAAAAAGATGCTGAAGCAAGAGAAAAAACAAAAAAGAAAGGTAAAAAGACATGGATATATAAAGCTGAAAATGTTAGAGATTTTGCCTTTGCTAATTCAAGAAAATTCATTTGGGATGCTATGGCAGTGAAAATGTCTGATGGTAGAACCGTTATGGCAGAGTCAATGTATCCAAAAGAAGGAAATCCTCTTTGGGAACAATATTCAACTAAAGCAGTTGCTCATACATTAAAATGGTATTCTCATTATACTATAGATTATCCTTATCCTGTTGCTTGGTCAATACATACAAAACAAATTGGTATGGAATATCCAATGATTTGCTTCAATTATGGAAGACCAGAAAAAGATGGTACTTATTCTCCAAGAATGAAATATGGTATGATTTCAGTAATTATTCATGAAGTAGGACACAATTATTTTCCAATGATTATTAATTCGGATGAAAGACAATGGACTTGGATGGATGAAGGCTTAAATACATTCGTTCAATATTTGACAGAAGTTCAATGGGAAAGAGATTATCCTTCACGTAGAGGACCTGCACATAAAATCGTTCCTTATATGTCTGGTGATAAGAAAAACATAATGCCTATTATGACGAATTCAGAAAGTGTTTTACAATTTGGAAATAATGCTTATGGTAAACCTGCAACAGCTTTAAATATTTTAAGAGAGTCGGTAATGGGCAGAGAGTTATTTGATTATGCATTTAAAGAATACTGTAGAAGATGGGCATTCAAACATCCTTCACCTGCTGACTTCTTTAGGTCTATGGAAGATGCTTCGGGTGTTGATTTAGACTGGTTTTGGAGAGGTTGGTTCTATACAACAGATCATTGTGATATTGCAATGACTGATGTAAAATGGTATCAATTAGATTCTAAAAACCCAGATAAAGAAAACATGGCAAAGAAAGATGAAAGAGAATCATCGTCAGTTAATATTAGTGATATTAGAAATAAAGAATCTATCAAACAAACTTATGATGAGATGGATTCTACATTAAAAGATTTTTATTCTACCTATGACCCATTAGACGTAACAGTATTGGATAGAAATGATTATAAAAAATATTATGATTCTTTAAGCGATGACGAGAAAGCATTGTTAAATTCTGGCTATCATTTTTATGAAATATCATTTGAAAATGTAGGTGGATTAGTAATGCCTATAATTATTCAGTTTGATTATACAGATGGTACTTCAGAAGTTCAAAGAATTCCTGCTGAAATTTGGGCTAAAAATAACAAAAATATTACAAAAGTATTTCTATTAAAGAAAGAAGTGAAAGAAATTATTTTAGATCCATTTTTAGAGACTGCAGACACTGATTTAAATAACAATTATTTCCCAGAAAGAAACCAATCTTCTAGATTTGAGTTATTCAAACAAAGAGAATTTGGTGGTGGAGAAAACCCAATGCAAAAAGCTCAAAGAGCTAAGAAAAAACCTTAATTAGAAAGAGTTTTCATTTTCTTAAAAAAAGAGTAGATAAATTTTTATCTACTCTTTTTTTATATTTATTTATATACTAATTTTACATTCAATATACCGAATTATATAATATACATGACACACGAAATTTCACATAAAGAATTAAGTATTATTGATATTGAAAATATTATTAATAATGATATAAAAATTTCAATATCAAAAAAAGCAAAAAATACAATTAAGAATTGTAGGACTTATTTAGATAATAAACTAAATCAGAGCGAAGAATTATTTTATGGAATTAACACAGGTTTTGGTTCTTTATGTAATGTTCGTATAAATCATCAAGACACGGTTCAACTTCAAAGAAATTTGGTCATCAGCCATGCATGTGGGATGGGTGATGAAATTCCACAAAAAATAGTAAAACTTATTTTACTACTTAAAATTCAAAGTCTTTCTTATGGAAATTCTGGGGTGAGATTAGAGTTAGTAGAACGCCTTGTTGATTTTTATAATCATGATATTTTACCCGTTATTTATGAACAGGGTTCTTTGGGAGCTTCTGGAGATTTGGCTCCTTTGGCACATTTGAGTTTGGCATTATTAGGCGAAGGAGAAGTTTATTATCAGAATAAAAAACAAGAAGCAAAAGAAATACATAAAAAATTAGGATGGTCTCCTTTAGAATTAGAATCAAAAGAAGGAATAGCTTTGTTGAATGGAACGCAGTTTTCTCTAGCATTTTCACTTTGGTCTACTATTCAAGCTAAACATATTTCTAAATTATCAGATAAAATAGCTGCCCTTTCTATTGATGCTTTTGATTGCAGAATTTCTCCTTTTGATAAAAGGATTCATCTAATAAGACCACATCAAGGTCAAATCCAAACAGCCGAAAATATTTCTAATTTATTAGAAGGTAGTCAAATTATCACACAAGAAAAAAATCATGTTCAAGACCCTTATGCATTCAGATGTGTACCTCAAGTTCACGGTGCTACTAAATCTACAATTGACCATGTTGAAAAAGTAGTGACTATTGAACTCAATTCTGTTACAGATAATCCCAATATTTTTCCTGAAGATGATATGATTATTTCTGGTGGAAATTTTCATGCCCAACATCTAGCACTTGCTTCGGATTTTTTAGCTATAGCTATCGCTGAGTTGGGAAATATTTCTGAAAGAAGAACCTATCAGCTTATAAGTGGACAAAGGAACTTACCCGCTTTTCTTACTCCTGCTCCTGGACTCAATTCGGGTTTTATGATTAGTCAATATACCGCGGCATCAATTGTTAGTCAGAATAAACAATTATGCACTCCAGCATCTGTAGATTCTATTGTCTCATGTAATGGACAAGAAGATCATGTATCCATGGCAGCCAATGCTGGTACAAAATTGTATAAAGTAATTGAAAATGTAAAATCCCTTTTAGCCATTGAATTAATGTGTGCTACGCAAGCCATTGAATTTAGAAGACCGTTGAAAACTTCACCAATTTTGGAAACATTTTTGAAGGAATATAGAAATATAAATCCAAGCTTAGAAAATGATAGAATCTTATATAAAGATATGCACAAGACTAAACAGTTTTTAGATAATTATTTTAAAATTTAAACATGCTCTTAATCCTCACTTTTGTTCAGTCCTTTTAAAAAAGGAACAAACTTAAAATTGAGA
>JAHDBK010000441.1 GCA_020630455.1 Saprospiraceae bacterium | reverse complement strand
CAAAAATTTTAGCATAATCAGAGTTGAAAATATAATTACATCCATCTATACCCTTAGTATTACAGAAACGATTCAAAGTGGGTGAATTCCATCCCATTTCTTTCAAGCAAATAAAATATATAACCGCTAATCCTACTAGCAAAAAGAGTCCTACTAGCAGTGTGATAAACCAAATATTCCCTTCAAAGGCATAATTTTGATAGGTTTTCCAGGCAAGCAATCCTAATACAGTAATTGCTAACAGAACGATTTGACCTTGAAAAATTGACTGCTTTTTCTTAACAATTAGTGTCTCTTCTGGTATTTTGTAACCAGCAGTTGAAAAAAGAAGGATAGGTCTTTCCTTCCAATGCTCAATAAAAGTGTCTTGAGATATTATCACTTGTCTATTCTCTTCTTTGAGGATTACATTATCACCGTCTAGTCCTTGAACATAAACATATTTTGCATTACCATTTTCTTCTATTGTGGTAATGAGGGGGAATTGCATTTGAGCAAGATATTCTTTATGAATTTCTAGAGGTAGGTTTTCGATGGAACATTCATTCAGAAAATAGCTGATTGCATCTAAGGATGGAAAAAATGGATGAGATCTGAGTTTTGTATAGGTATAGGAAGTATTAGGTATGTTTGATAAAGATTGGAATATTGTATTAATTATATTGAAAGGAGAGCCATCAATTGAATTTAGTGATACAGACATCTTAAATTATATTCTATTTCAAAACAAACATAAAAAAATAATGACTACTCAAAATGGTTTGAGTAGTCATTATACAAAATAAAAAAGCTAGCAACCTACATATCGGCGCTATGATCTTCTTCTCTCCTATCAATATCTTTGATAGGTCCCCATGAAGTTAGTGTGTAATCATCTCTGTCACAGTCTGATTGAGAGTTAGAACAGTACATGATACAAGTACCACCGCTAATTTTTTTCAATTCCTCAGCTTGAATGTTTTCATTCTTTTGGAATTTTTTGAATTCCTTGAGTAACTTCCCTTTTTTCATAATGACATTTTAAGATTTGGAGAATAGTAATTATTTCTATAACGATAAATATAACTATTGTGTTTTATAAAAAAAAATAATAAAACTACTATTCCATAAAAATGCAATTTTTTGCTTAAAAAACAATAATTTAACGATATTATACACTCCAATTTCCCGTATAAGGATTATAATTACAGGCTTTACTTTTTTTATAGCCGTCTTCAGTAAGTTGTATACTGGTATTATCCGTGCAGATATAGCGGTACTCACAATCTCTACAAATTTCTATCATATCATTTTTGACAAACCATTGATTTTGAAATGATTTCTCCTGTATGATATCAGCAATATTGTCTTTACTTACATTACCAAAGGATGAGTTATGAGAAAAATGGTTTTTGATATTTCCGTCGGCATCAACACATACTTTTTGATTCAGCCCTGTATTGTAGTTCTGTGCTTCTGTGAAAAATTCTAAGTTGACTGTAAAGCTTTCTAAATTGATGGAGTCTTCCATTTTGCCAGCTTGTAAATTTTCTTTAGTTACAATCAGTCTAGATTTTACAAAATTAGTTTGCTCTTCTATTTTTTCTAAAAAGGAAGGTTCTGAACAATTATAAATCACCAAGGGATAGATACGATGTTCTTCTATGAGTGAGGCGGATACATTCTCAAGCGTCAATGAAGGCTGATGAGGGAGGTATATTTCTGCTAGAGTGAAAAAGGAACCGTGCAATTGTTGGATGATATCTTTTAGTACCCTTTCACTATCAATATCAAATAATCGTATCTGTATCAATCGGCAGTGTAAGCTATCTATTTGAGAGATTACATCTTTCAGGTTATAGGGTGAAGAAGCTTTATATTCTATGATAGCATTCGAGATAATTCCCGGATATTCGTGTATCCAATCAATCGGAGGGAAAGAGTCTGGATCATTAGTAAAAAAACCTAGCTGCTCATCTGCTAATGCCTGAAAGTAGGTATCTATTCCTTCATTCTCTTCACCATCAAATTGTTGTTTAATTTGACCAACAGTAAGTTGAGGTGTTAATTGAAGAATTTCGTACAGGAGGTTAGGGATATACTTAAATTGGTTGCGTTGTAAATCAACGATAAGACTTTGAGTAGGCCCTTTTACGGTTGGGCAACTAGCAAATAATAAAAAATGAGAATCATCGCATTGAAGAGTGGTATTCATAGTGGAGTACTGTTTTTTATTGGATTTTGTACAGAACTTGTTCTTTATCTAACTGGAAAGTAGATGCTTTTTTGTAAGAAAAGCCAACATTGTGCATGCCTGTTTGGTGAATACGGCTATGTACTAAGTTGCAATTTTCCACATCTAAATTTAACTCGTCGTCGTAAAACTCTAAATAACGATACAACAGCGACATTGATGTTTTAGCTTTTTGTTGTGTCAAGTAATAATCGAGGGCATGTTTTTTTTCTTTTACTGTCATTGGATATATTTTTAATTAGCTACAAGATAAGAGGCTATGATTTTTTCAAGATTATAGTTACAAGGCTTCGAGGTCATTCCAAACTGTCCTACGGGATTGACTTCTAAAAAGACCATCCGCCCGTTAGTTGTTTTCACAAAATCCAAAGAACCTGTATTCAAGCCCATTTCGTTCATAAAGGCATCAATTTTTCGTTCTAGCTCTGCTCCTAATTTATAAGGGACATTTCGATTGGGTATATGAATATTGTAGCGTCGAAAATCTACAGAAGTTTGTTTATCTAATTGTGAAAAAATAGCCATAGAATAGCATTTGCCAAATAGATAAAAGGTGCGAATCTCAATATCTTTATCTAAACATTCCTGCGCTAAAGTGGGCATGAATGTGTCATCCATCTGTTCTAGTATTTCCTCGTCTATTTTATTTGTATAGCTTATTAGGGTTTTTCCGTCTTCTGTCTCAAAAAAGTCAGAGTCACTGATGGCTTTATTAATGATTGCACCATGCTTATCACGAAAAGCTTGCAGTGCCTTTTTGTTATCTGTCACAAGAGTAGCAGGAACATCCAATCCATTTTTTCTTGCAGCTCGAAGAGCGAAAAATTTATCAATTTTTTTCTTGATAGGATTCCCTATATAAGGACGAGACATTAGTTGATAGTAGATGAACTCTTTAGCTATCCTAACTTCTTGAAAAGCATGATTTTTAAGACTCCTTCTTAGGTCGTCTCCTTTAATATACCGTAAAAAATCAGGACGTTTAGCAACGGTATCTCTACGAAACCAGACACTTTTGACATCCGCTAAGCGAATGGTTCTTCCTTTGATTACAAGTAAGACATCTTCTTCTTCATTCGTACAACTCACCTTTACCTGGAATTGCTCAGGGTCAAAAAAAACATCTCCTGGAATACGAATAGCCTCTCCACCTAAATAGTTAATCCACTCTAGAACATCGCAGGTGCTGAGCTCAAATTCTTCTGTAATAATGAGTATCATAGTTTCTGTTTATTTTATATTCTGAATGACCCTTTTAATGCATTCCATAACTTACCTAAGAGCGTAATATCTCCATTATCTATATCAATGTAGGCTTTGACCGAACAATCAATATTATCCACCTTTGTACCTCTACTTGTTTCTAGAGGAAGAGGTATATAGACAATACCTTGTTTGTTTTCGATTTTTGAAATTTTATTCGTTCCAATATATGTCCCAAAATTACCTATTATCCTTACGGTTGAGGCTCTTCCTATTTGAATGGAGGAAGATTGGATAGGGAAGGTGGCTATCAGGTTGTTTTCAGGAGCTTGGGTTGCAAACTCGGGAACATCTATAAACAGCTCACTAGAGATGGTGTCCTTTAGAGTAATTTGGGAGGCAACAACTAAAAAAACACCAACCAAAAGAGCCATTAAAGTCGTTCCCCACATGATAGCCCAGTGTGGATTTTCTT
>JAHDBK010000440.1 GCA_020630455.1 Saprospiraceae bacterium | reverse complement strand
TAACTGACAAGTCAAAATACAAGAAGAACCTTTTAATATTATGAAACATTGCAAGATAATCATTCTTATTTCACTTACTTTATTGTTAGGACAATTCCTCAATGCACAGACTACTATAGTCAAAGGAATTGTAAAAGATGCCAAAACTAAGGAAGTCCTTTCTTATGCTGATGTATTATTTACAAATTCCTATATTGGATTAACTACAGAAGATGATGGTACATTTGAATTGGAAACCAATGATGTGTCTTTAACTTCTATAACAGTGGCCTATTTAGGATTTGAAGATAAAATAATTGATATTCAACCTGGTAAAGAACAATATATTGAAGTCTTACTAGGAACAGGAGAAACTGAATTGGTTGAAGTAGAAATTAAAGCCAAAAGAAAAGTAAAAAAAGATACAGCCGCTATAGCTTTATTTAGGAGAGTCGTCAAAGCTAAAAAAAGCATTAATCCTTCTAATAATGATTCTTATTATTATGAAGAATATGAAAAAACACAATTTGACTTTTTTAATGTCAAAGAAAAATTAACCAAAAGAAAAATACTAAAACCTTTTGATTTTATTTTTGAAAATATGGACACCACACAAAATGGAGAAGTATTTTTACCATTATTATTAAAAGAAAAAATAACTGACAATTATTATAGAAAAAAACCCTCCAAAAGCAAAACAATCATTAAAGCAGACCAATTCTCTGGTGTTGAAAATAAGCAATTATTTGGACAAGTAGATTACTCTTTTCCTAATATTGATATTTATAAAAATACGACTGATTTGAATGGCAAAATCTTCACCTCTCCTTTTGCCAAAAGTGCTTTAATTACCTATAAGTACTTCTTGACTGATAGCATGTATATTGATGAACATTTTTGCTACAAATTAGAGTTCACTACAAGGAGAAAAGGAGACTTGGGATATACTGGCCACGCTTGGATTGATAAGGAATCTGCCGCCATCAAATCTTTAGAGATTTATGTATTAGACCAAATCAATGTTAATTTCCTTACAGGAATGGAAATTAAACAAGAATTTGAGCAAATCGGTAATAATACTTGGTTCAAGTCATCTGAATACATGATGGTCATGCTCAATATTACTGAAAATAAAAAACATCGAGCCGTTCGAGTAACCAAGAATACCTCATTTGATAAATTTGAAGTTAATCAAGAATATGAAGACGTCGTTTTTGAAGGAGATGCTTTAGAAATAGCCGAAGAAGCATACAAACGCAATGAAGAATATTGGACAGGTATTCGACATCAAGCATTGAGCAAAACTGAAGAAAATATTTACACGAATGTCAAAAAAGTAAAAGAGACCAAAACCTATAAAATTTTAGCTTATACAGGGCGTACTTTTTCTTCTGGATTCTTCAACGCTGGTCCTGTTGAATTTGGACGATTTTTCCAGACTTTTAGTTGGAATGATATTGAAGGAAATCGCTATCGTTTTGGTATGCGTACCAATCCGCGTCAATTTAGAGATAAGTTTTTAATAGAAGGCTACTTGGCTTATGGTGATAAAGATAAGTTATTCAAATATCACCTTGGTGCCAATGTTCATCTAAAAAGAAAGAACAACAAATGGCACATGTTAGGTGGCCATTATCGTTATGATTGGTCAGATTTTAATTTTCATAATCCTTATATGAGTCATGACCACATTCTTGGGTCTTTATTAAGGAGAACGAGTTTGGATAATCTTTTCTTGATGAGAGAAGGATATTTATTTTATGAAAAAGAATGGATTAGAGGATTTACTAATAAATTTTCTGCTAAACATAAACAAATTTACGAATGGCCTAACTCATTCCAATTCAATAGTGATTTCCAAGATACATTGGTTTCTGGACAAAGCAGTTTTGAAGCTATGGAAATTAGCATTAATACCCGTTATGGAATGAAGCAAATCTTTGCTAGTAAAAATGGTGGTTTTGGTCGCCAAGCTATCGATATTCAAGCACCAGTATTAGGATTGAACTATACAGCAGGTATTAAAGGGATTTTAGGAAGTGATTATAATTATCATCGTATTGATGCCAGCTTTTCTCAAAGGTTGACATCTCAAGCTGGACGTACTTATTATACCCTTATAGGTAGCAAAACATTTGGCAAAGTGCCTTATCCTTTATTGACCTTACATAAAGGAAATAGAAATTATATGTTCAACAGGCACACTTACAGTATGATGGACGATTTGGAATTTGTGAATGACGCCTATGTTGCAATAGATATAAGGCACTATTTTGATGGATTTATTTTTAATATGATTCCATTAATCAAAAAATTCAAATTGCGTTCAACTGTCTTTGCCAAAGGAATTTATGGTTCTCTAAGCGATGCTAATCGCGAATTACTCAGCCCTGATTTAAACATCAAAGACCTCAATGGTTTTTATGCAGAAGCAGGTGTAGGAGTTCGAAATATTTTCAAAGTACTTGATATGTATTTCATTTGGAGATTGACACAACGCAATGACCCCAATGTTCCTAAGTTTGAAATTAAGTTTGATATTTCTCCTTCTTTTTAAATTGAGAATTAGGAATTAGGGGTTTTATAGTGTATCAAGATTGAATCTAATATTTTTATTAATAGTATTCATTGCCAAAATGAATATTAAAAATACATTTTCTCCTTAAAAATTATTAAATTTGATTTCAATTATTTTTTAAATAATGAAAATTAGGCAATTACTAATAATATTCTTGACAATCATGACGATGGGCAATGGTCTTTTTGCTCAACAATTGCCTTTGTATAATCAATATAGAGATTTTGGATTCATCATCAATCCCGCTATGTCAGGAGCAATGGAACAAGAAGCCGCAGGTTTGTTTTTTCGCTATCAATGGACTCGTATGCCAGACAGTCCTATGACTGCTTTTGCCACTTTCGACACTTACCGACTAATGGAAGATTATAATATGGGCTTATCGGGCTATTTAATGCACGACCAAACTGGTCCTATCATGAGTAATGGTTTGGGCTTGAATTATGCTTATAATCTTACTTTGGAATCTTATAGTGGTGATGAACATCATATTGCAATGGGATTTCAAGCTGGGCTTTTTCAACATAGATTAGATGCTGATAAATTGATTACTTTAGATGAAAATGACCCCTTGGTCGTAGGTGATGATGCGACTGCTTTTTTACCTGAAATCGGAGTAGGTCTTTTTTATAGATATGAATCTTATTTAGGCGTAGGATTTGCTGTTCCTCAAATATTGGGATTAACAGCGAATTTTAAAGGTGCGGGAGGTGAAATATCTCCTATTAATAAAGAAAGACATTACTATGGTATGGTACATGGAAAAATCCCAATTGATTATGATGAAACTACATTCTTCATGCCTTCTATATGGACAAAGTACGTGGCTCATAGCCCTTTTCATGTTGACATTAATTTAAAACTAATAATTAGTAATCGTTTTCTTGTTGGATTAGGATATTCCACCTCCAATATGCTAAGTGGCGAAGTTGGTGCCCTCATCAGTGAACGCTATAAAATCGCTTACAACTATTCTACTCAATTTTCTGCTAATAATACTTATTTGGGAGATTCTCACGAAATCAAATTCATCTTCATTATTGATAGTGAGGATTTTGGATATTATTATTAATATAATAAACATTAGATATCAGCTATTCTCGCTTTAAAAACAAATAAAAAAAGTATTTTGTTTTTATATTGTGCATTATGGATTTTAGGCGTAGAAGTGTAGAAAATGCGTTAAAAACAAAATACTGTTTGAGCTTGTAAAGGCTATTAATTAAAGGAATTTAGCTAAATAATCATTATTCATTATAAAAGTTATTTCGATTTAGCGAGTTTCCTACCGACTTTGCTGTAGGCAAGTATTTTGTTTAGTCATTTTCAAACTTTGTAGCCGTTAAAAAATACATATAGCACT
>JAHDBK010000439.1 GCA_020630455.1 Saprospiraceae bacterium | reverse complement strand
AAAAAAAATATTAAAAATGAAACACACTTTCTTTTCTAAAAGAAAAACTACACAAGAAGTAGAAAAGGAACTTCACGAATTGAAATCAAATGACCTTCCTTGGCAAACAGGTAAAGTATTCGCTTATGTATATGAACCTGAAAAAAAAGCCTACGATTTGATTAAAAAAGCATATATGCTTTTCCTTACGGAAAATGGATTAGATCCAACAGCCTTTAGTAGTTTGCTAAAAATGGAACAAGAAGTAATTGATATTGCAATTAATTTATTGAATGGAAACGAAAATTCAGCTGGAAATTTTACATTTGGAGGAACAGAAAGCATTATTTTAGCAGTTAAGTCTGCTAGAGATTTTAATACAGAACATCATCCCGAAAAAACAAAACCCAATATCGTTTTACCAGTAACGGCTCATGCTGCTTTTTTTAAGGCTTGTCATTATTTATCTGTTGAAGCAAGAGTGATTCCAGTGAATGACAAAAGTTTTACTCCAGACATTCAAAATTATAAGCATGCAATAGATGAAAATACGATTATGTTGGTGGGGTCTTCGCCATCTTATGCTCATGGAGTTATTGACCCGATTGAAGAAATAGCCACCTTGGCAAAAGCTAAAAATTTATTGTGTCATGTAGATGCCTGTGTAGGAGGCATGTATTTGCCTTTTGCCAAGTCACTAGGCTATGATATCCCCAAATTCGATTTTAGTGTTGAAGGAGTAACTTCTATATCAATGGATTTTCACAAATATGGATATACGGCAAAAGGAGCTTCATGTATTTTATATAAAGATAAAGCCTTGAGGAAATATCAAATTTATACTTGTTCTCAATGGTCTGGATATTCCCTTGTTAATCCTACTGTTTTGTCAAGTAAAACAGGCGGTTCTTTAGCAGCTTGTTGGGCAAACTTAAATTACTTAGGTTTTGAAGGTTATCAAGAAATTGTTAAAGAAACTCACCAAGCAAAAATTGAAATAGAAAAAGCGATTCAACAAAATAAAGATTTAAATCTTTTAGGTAATCCTGTGATGAATATGATTGCTTTTTCTAGTGATACAATTGACCTATTTGCTTTAGCTTCTGATATGAAGGAAAAAGGTTGGTACATTCAACTACAATTCCAACACGAAAATTCACCTACAAATATTCATCTATCTATCAATCGAGCAAATGTAAAACATACAGAAGAATTCATAAAAAAATTGAATCAATCTATTGATAAGATAAAGAATGATAATAATCATGTTGAAATACCATTTTCAAAGGAAATATTAGATAATTTAAATCCAGAAATGATTAATCAACTCAAGGGAAGTCTAGGCGTTTCTGATGGAGAAGCTCCTACCGATTTAACCCTAGTAAATCGCATTTTGGACGCTGCTTCACCTAAGACTAGAGATATGATTTTAAAAGAATTTGTAAACGGTTTATTTAGATAAGAAGTGAATATTTTTATTAATATATTACAAGTATTGTTCATTTTAATTATTCCTTATTTTCTAATTATTTTATCAAAAAAATCAAAATTAGAAGGAATATTAAGCCCTGTTGTTTTATGTTATGCATTGGGTTTGAGCATCAGTAATTTTTTACCTGATATTTTTAATATTAATATTATAAAAACAATAACAGATATCTCTGTTATATTGGCTATTCCATTAATATTGATGAATTCTGATTTTAAGGGCTTGTTAAGTGGGACTAAAAATATTTTAATTTCATTTTTATCTGCAATATTATCTGCCGTTTTGATTTGTATTTGTGGTGCAGTTATCTTTAAAAATCAAATTAGTAATTCTTCCGAAGTTGCAGCTATGCTGACGGGTGTTTATACTGGTGGGACACCCAATATGGCAAGTATAAAACTCGCCATTGGTGCTGATGAAAACACCTATGTTGCTCTTAATATTTCGGATATTATTCTTAGTGGAATTTATTTGATTTTTTTAACGTCAATTGGTGTCAAATTTTATCGTTGGTTATTTCCTAATCCAGAAATTGAGGAAAACGATACCGAACAAACCGAAACAAATAAATGGAAACAATTGAATACCAAACAAAAAATAAAACAAGCTTTTTTGCCAATATTAATTGCTATAGTTATAGTTGGAATTACTATGGGAATAAATGCCATTTTATTTGAAAAAGACAACCTATCTTTTATTATTATTTCAATTACAATATTAGGAGTATTGATTTCATTTTTACCTTTTAGTGAAAAATTAGAAGGCTCGTATCAAATAGGAGATTATTTGCTCTTGGTATTTTCTGTAGCCTTGGGAATGCAATCTGATTTTTCTGAAATAATGACAGCAGGAAGTGCTATAATATTATTCACTGCATTTGTGGTGTATGGTTCAATTGCTTTGCACTTAGTCATTTCTAAATTATTTAAAATAGATGCGGATACCGTCATGATTACATCTACGGCATGTATTTTTGGACCCATATTTATTGGACAAATAGTCTCCGTTTTAAAAAACAAAACCGTCTTAGTACCTGGGATGGCAATGGGCGTCGTCGGTATTGCTATTGGCAATTTTTTAGGATTAATGGTGTTTTATATCGTTCAATATATTACATAAAGATAAAGAAATCTCTTTATTAAATGCTTGTTTATTCTGGTAAGTATTTTAAATAAAAATTAATAGCATTTGAAGAAAATAATTTGTAAATGATTTCTTCTGGACTATAATCAAACATGAGGGCTTCCATTTCACTTTTTGAGAATGCTCCAAATAAGTCTTCAGGTAAATTTTGAAAAAAATGTAATAAATCATCCCTTAATAGAGGCATTTTTTCGGCAGTATCGTACATTTCAAATGAGTTGATAGCTCCATCAAAATCAGAACCAATACATATATGATTCCAAGCGTTTTTATCCTTTCCTAAGTTGACGATATAAAAGATATTTAAGGCGATACTCTTGAGATAAATTTCTTTTCTTTCTTTGGAATTAGGCTTGGTGTTTTGAATTTGCTCTGCTACTGTTCCACCGATTAATCTATATCTATCTAATATTAAACCAATCAATCCATTCGTTTTATGAACCATTTGAATATCTTCGTCAGAAAGATTAATCGTCCAATTATTATAAATAGATTTTTTATATTTATTAGGCTTATCTTTTTTTGTGAATTTTTTATCATTTTCGCTCATGCCCGCTATGGCAGCATGACTAAAAAAAACGGGAATAGTATTGCCTTTTTCCATTTCTTTTTCAAGTAATGAATAATACCATTGTCTTGATAATAAACTCATGTGTTTAACATCGGGAATAATGACATTTCCTCGACTATCATCAATCATCAGTTGAATTACTTTTTTACCCAAGGAAGAAATAGGAGCATTCGTTCCTTTTTTTCCTTTGAATACGATTCGTTGCAAGGGTTTGAAAGGGTTGGCTTGTCCTCCTAATCCATTATAAAAAAAGTGATTAATTCCCATTGTCAAAATAGGATATTCTAAGCGTTCTTCCTCATAATTTCTAAGGGGTAGGACTCCCTTTAATCTCAATAAATTATTCAAGACGAGTTCTTCATATTCAGGTGTTTTAGAAACGTCGTCATCAATTAGAGAACGCCCCAATATATTTCCTCCTTCAATATTTAATACAGCAGCAATTGTATTTTTTTCAGCGATGACTTCTTCTAAATGTTTTTTATTTTTAATGACTTCATAAGACCAGTTTTCTCCGTTGATTTCCCTTGTTTTGAATTGCCCATAGGTTACAAAATCTAAATTATCGAGTAGTATTGGAAAATAGTCAACATCTCCTTTGTTATAATATTTGAAATCTTCAAAAGTGATACCTGAAATACAGGACATCGTTTCTATACCTTTCTTCTTTTTGTTCAATAATCTAATCCTATCATATTGGACTTCTAAGGGTGTGAGTGACCAGCCTAATACCCTTACATTCCC
>JAHDBK010000438.1 GCA_020630455.1 Saprospiraceae bacterium | reverse complement strand
AAAGCTGCTTTTGATAGAATTATCAAGGATATAAAACGAATTAGTTTTCCTAAAGACTTTCAATCCACTAAACAATATCTAAAGGCTAAATATTTTGATAATTCAAAAGATGCATTAATTAGAAATCTGACCAATGGACTGATCACAGGGCTATTAAAGGGAGATGTTTCTAAAGAAGGAAATGAATTGAAAGTTACGAATACACTTCTTGTAATTGCAGAAGAATTTCCCGTAATATTTGAAAATCAACTAGCGCAAAAATTACCCAAAATCCTAGGAGCAGTTGATGATGAACAATTATGGCACTTTTTATTTTTACTAAGCTCTAATCAAAATGTATGGTATCTTCTTGATAAACCAAGCAAGATTAGATTCAATGAATTTCTAAAATCTAGTTCTAATACACCCAATGAATTACTGAACAAGTATAGCTTAGTCAAATCACTAAAAATTCCAGAATTAAACGAAATTGTTGAAGAGCAAAAATTGCTTGTAAATTCTGAGGTACAAAAAGCTATAACTTTATTTGGCGAATCTCGAAGTTATCATACTGCATTTAAAAATGGAAAAGAATTAATATTACCATTAATTCCAAATTTCACATCAGACAATGTAAAATTTTTCATCAATGCAATATTAAATAATCAAAACAATCAAATTATCCCTGCTAGTGGTAGCCAACAAATTATGGAGGCAGTTTATGATGACACTATAAATATGAGTGAAGAAACAAAAGAGCATTGGTTGAAGCTGATGGAGCAATTAGTTCTTTACGATGAGGGGTTTAAAAGTTTAATTGATAAGATAAAAACTAATTATAAAATAGAAGCAGAAATTAACGAATAAAGCTAAATACAATTCATTATCAAGCAATTTAAACACAAATATATTACTTATATTTAATAAGCAAATAAAGTAGGCGAAAAAGGTGGGAAGGATTAAATTACAAGAAAGCCAACCTATTAATTAGCAGCAATATACTTTACTTTTGCATCAATAACACTAAATCTCTTATCTCCCCTAAACCTATCTGTATCTTTAGCTACAAATTCATCCTCTAATTCTGAAAAACTATCTAGGACAAAAGAATAGTCTCCTTCAATATCTACATTCTCTATATACGTTTTTATTCCACTAACATAATTTGTTGAAAACAATTTGTATTGCAAATCTATAAAATCTTCAACAACCTCTTCATCTGGCAAATTGTGACTCGATTCTCCTACACTAAAAACAGCTGGACATTGATTTATTCTCCGTATATCTGTCCAAAATTTTTTCTTATGATTTTTCTCAGAGCCATGATGCGGGACTTGTGTTAGTTGTAATATATTTTCTCTTAAATCAGTATCTGCTCGATTGATATAATCTATAGCACTGATTACACAATCAGAAGTTAAAAGTAAATATCCACTATCGCTCCTAAGCTTAAATATTGTAGAAATATAATTTAAATCAGGTTTCGTTTTGACCGTACCTTTTATATATTTTCTTATGTTGTTCCCTAATCTATTGTAATCTGACTGCCTAGGATAAAGACAAGTCAAAATCATACCTTCAATACTAAAATTAACAATCTTGTTATAGGCAGGATACATATCCTTAATAACTCCTGAAGCTTCAAGAGTGTTAACCATTTCTATTAGTTTAACAATTGATTTTAACTCATTTTTGGATAGGCTTATTTCTAAAAACTGAAATTGAGTTGGGTGCAATGTAGAAATAAAATTATTTATTTGGATGTTTGATTCAACACAATAAGTCAAGAACTCTTTAACACCAGAATAATGGTCTCTATGGGCATGAGAAATAACGATAAATTCAATTTCAAACGCTCCTTTAATTTGCTTCAATTCGTCAAGAACTGGATTTGTTCTACAATATCGATGGCAATCAATAATCCCAACCTTAATGATGCTTCCCTCTTCCCAAGTTAAGATTATTGAATCTCCTTGCCCAACATCTTTGAAACTTAAATTCACTATAGTGTTACTTAAAATTAAAGAGATTTGATTTAAGACCTGTTAGCACTTGTTCATTTGAAAAGTCAGTTTTAGAAATTAGTTTTGTACCATCTTCAAACTTAAGTTTCATTTCTCCTCGCTTAACAGATATAAAAACCTTTAGCAACTGTCCGTGTTTCAAAAAAGAGGTATTCTCAAACATTTGAATAGGAAAAGACCTTACTTGATACTTGGCTTCTTCTCTGTTAATCAACCATTCCGTTTTTACTTTGTATTCGTCCCAATCTAATACCCTTGCAGAGTAAGATTTAAGATGCATTCCTTGACTTTCCCCAAAATAATCTGAACTTATAAAATTATCAAACTCTTGATTTGATAAAACATCACTACTATCTGATTCATTATACATAAAAGAATTACTTGAATCAAAAGAGTTGTCAACTGTTAGATTTCTGCTCATCATTTTCTATTTTGATTTTGTTAATAATTTTTTCACTTTCTGCAATCATTTTTAGGAGAGATGCTTTTGAAACCTTATCCGTTAGGATACTTACATCGTTTTTAATAACCAATCCATTTACGTCTTTAAATAAAAGTGCTTTTTCAGCATCTAATGAAAACAGGTTAAGCTCCGCCTTATCTTTTTCAAAATAGAATGGTCCAACTTGGACTCTAAAGTTCCATTTTTTCTCTTTCCCTTCAATTACTATTGCCGCATCACTATTTACTTCAAAAATGCTACCTAGCGAGTATTTAGAAATAAATTTCTCTAAAACTTCAGAATGCCCTTTATCACTTTTTTTAACAACAATCACTTCTAAAAGTTCAGAAGAAATTCTACTAAATGTTGATATAGCCCTTAGTTTTCTAGCTATATCAAAACAAATTTCAACATGACTTCCATCCTCCCTCAAATCCCCAAATCCACCATCATATTGAAAACTAATTCTATCATAAGCAAAAATCAGATGATATCTAGAGTCAGGAAAAGTCATTCTTATTGATTCAGAATGATGTCCTTCATTTGAAATGGAATACTTTGCATTAGGATAAACAAAGTAAGGGTTTATGATGTCCTTATATATCTCATTAAAGTTGAGCATTTTAGGATATCTAATCTCATATATCGTCTTAATTCCATCCATTTAACCACTCTGTTTTGTTTTTATCCTATTTTAAAAGGAAAATAATCCACATGAATAATTGAAGTAAAACACTTATAGCTTGCAATATACAAAACATTTTTTGTTGTACAAACGTTCATACAAACATTTGAATTAACATTTAAGCACCCCATATAGTCTATTTACCACAAAAAACACACCATATATTATGTTATTCCAAAGTAAGTTAAAAATTGGAATATGGTTTTTAGGATTGAACGAAAAATGAAATCATACTCGTCAAATTTACTCATATCTTCTAGGTTTATGCAAAAATTATAAAAAAAGGTAACAGCAATTATACAAAAAAATGCAAATATTGATAAACCAAAGCCTAGTACTGTCTGCCCTATTGGGCTAGGAAACTATCTGTACAAAATTAAGAAAAAAAATCAAAAGGACATCTTTTTTATAAAAGAGTCTTCTGCAAAAAGCCTAGAAATAGTATACCTCATTTAATTTCGTAAGACCTTAATGATTCAATACGCAGGTATTTTATCTAGTAAGATATACTATTTCTTTTCCAAATGACCTTTTTACAGTAGACTCATAAAATAATATTTGCGGCTAACTTCCAATTCACAAAATCCCCCCCTCAAATTTCCCCAAAAAATTCCGTAAATTCCCCCCATGAAAACCACCTCTACCATAAGCATCATAATCGTCCTATTCGTCACCACCCTATTCCTCTACTGCCACACAGAAAAAAATACTATGCAGCAGCAGGAGATAGAACACCTCCCCTACACCAACCTACACGACACCGTAGATTACGTAGGCATGGAAACGTGCAGAAAATGCCACGAAAA
>JAHDBK010000437.1 GCA_020630455.1 Saprospiraceae bacterium | reverse complement strand
AATTGAATGAGGTAACCTGTAAAATCAGGAGAAACAGCTTTGGCTGCTATATTCACATTGTTTGAGCTAGAAGAAGTATTGATACTTGCTGGTTTTGGAGGTTTATTGGTATTTGAATTATTAATATTTTCTCCGAAAGCACCTATACTTTTTTTAGGTTTTTCTTCTTTTACAGGTTCTGGAGTTTCGATTATTTCTTCAATATCCATTGTTGGAGGGGTAACCATTGGACTAGTATCTTTTACATTTTCTTTTTTATCTTTAATGGTTTCCTTAGTACTATTTTTTTCTTCTTCTAATTGTTGTTTCAAATCATCAGGCATTTCGTCGCCTTCTTGGTATTCGATAACTTCCACATCATCATAATTAAAATTATCTAATTTTTCGTAGAAGATAATTTCTTGAAGGGATTGTTCTTTGAATGGGTCGTCTTCAGTAAAGCCGATTACTCTTAGTTCTGTTCTTCGATTGCGTTCATGAGATGCATCACTACAATTGACTCCATTTTTACATTTATTGATGATTTTTGTTTCGCCATATCCTCTGGCTTTAATTCTTTCGGCAGGTATTTGTCCTTTTTTCATGATATATTCAACAGCGGATTTAGCTCTTTTTTCTGATAATTCCATATTGTATTCATCATTACCTCTAGAGTCTGTATGAGAACCTAATTCTATGATAAGATTAGGGTTATTAGTCATAATACTAATGATTTTATCTAATTCTAAAGCGGCATCAGGTCTAATATTCCATTTATTGAAATCATAATAAATATTTTCTATTTCAATACTTCTATTTAAATCAATTTTATCCAATTCAACATTAGCTAATAAAGTACCCATTTGATTGCCTTCGGTAAGGTTATCAGAAACACCGGGTCTTACTTGTCCTATTCCTTCAAAACATAAGATACAACCATCTATATTGACATGAGCTTCCATCCTTTTATTAAAATAACCCTCTTTTCTAATCATAATAGTATAATGGTTCCCTTGTTCAAAGGTAAATTGAAAACCAGGTTGGGGGTGTTTATCCAAAACCAACTCTTCTTTATCTTGGGTGTTGTTAAAGATTTCGATTTTACAGCTGTCCAGTGCATTTTTAACACCTTCTGTATTGAAAACAGATTCGGCTAGTGTCACATCAAAAAGATAACCAGGTTTGCGTTCCATTTCCATTTTGATATAAAAAGTTTCACCTTCCTTTAAATCATCATGATCAATAATGACAAATTCGTCAGAAAAAATGTCTTTCATTGCTTTGATGCGGTACTTTTGACCAGCTTCTAATTCAAAGGTGAAAAATCCTTCTTTATTACTTACTGTTTCAGCTTTGATGGCATTGATTTCACTATAAGCCACGACATGTACTTCATTTAGAAATCCTCTATTTCCTGTTTCAAATGCATATCCTTCTATAGTAACTTTTTGTGCATTCAATTGAAATGAAAAGCCAAGAATGAGTAGTAAAAATAAGTGTTGTAATTTCATGTTATTTAATATTTTTTCAAAAAATATTTTAAAATAATTTATAAACACAAATTTACAATTTATATTTGATAATATGTATTAATAGAAATTGTAATACTAAAAAGATAAAGAATATTCTTTATCTTTTTAAATGTGATTATCAAAATATTAACAAAGTTTAAATATTTATTTCATTAAAATATGAATGAAAATATACTTGATGAAGAAATTATAGTATGCCATGAAATTCAATGGGGTAGGCTAGTATATACTGAAAAAGGAATTTTATTCATTACTTTTTTTGGATTATATAAAAAGTTGATTGAATGGTCTAATATTATGTATATTATGTTTATTCCTTCAGTTATGAAGAACAATGAAGAATGGATAATATATGATGGAAGTTCTATAAATGACTTGTATGAAATCAATTGTAGTATTGGATTAAAAAATAGAAATTTATTAAAAATTAATAAATTTTCTATTTTGTTTTTATGGTTTCGTTCTTTCTTACATTTTGTTCCTTATTTAAATTTAGATAATGAAAATGATAAAATTAAAGGGAAAATTAAATCTGTTAATATTAAACTAAATACATTATCAGTTTCTAAAAATGAGTATTTTAATTTAATTGAGAAATATACATTTATTGAGGGTAGTGGCAAAAATTATGATAGAGATTTATTATTAAAATAAAACGCCTATTCCCAAAAGAAATAGGCGTTTTATCTAAGTACTCAGTACTAAATACTCAATACTATTTATATAATTCCACTCCTGCTTCATAATATTTATCGCCTTCAGTCCAGAATGGTTTTTCTGGCATATTAGCGATAGAACGAGCAGTTAGCATGAAAGAACGACAATATTTATAAAGGTAATCATAATCAACACTATCAGGGTTATCTGCTGCTTGGTGATAGTATTTGAAAATGGCATCATCAAAAGCAGTATAACCTAAGCTAAATGTAGGAGCAGGAATTCCTTTTTTAGCAAAGTTCACATTATCAGAACGGTCAAAAAGATTTTGTTCTGGAGCTGGGTCATCAATTACTTTTAATTTGAATTTTTTACAAGATTTTTCAATTAAAGGAGTAACAGTTGTTCTATAAAGTCCCATTACGGTAACTATTTCAGTGCTATTATATCCACCACTATCAATATTCAAGCAGTACACCATTTTATCTAATGGAATTGGAGGGTTTTCTACAAAATAACTACTTCCTAATAATCCTTTTTCTTCGCCAGTAAATAAGATGAAAAGAGCAGAACGTTTAGTTGGATATGTAGCTATATTTTTTGCTAATGAAATAACTGAACTGGTACCGATTGCATTATCTCTTGTTCCATTGTAGATGTTGTCGCCTTCTTCATTTGGTTCTCCTATACCTACGTGGTCATAATGAGCACCATAAACGACAAACTCGTTTTTAAGTACAGGGTCTGAACCTTCAACCCATCCAACTACATTTGGAGAAGTGAATTTTTCAACCTTCATTCCTTCAACTGTGATAGACATCGCTTGGTCTTTTTGTTGAAGCATTTTAACGGCTTGTTTATCTTCAGTGCTCAACCAAATGTGAGCGAAATCTGTATCTTCACCTTCTCCATCATCAACCATTACTCTTTTATTTCCTGTAAAATAACGAGTTAACATAGACCAAGGCAATTGAGCAGATTGGTAAATTTCGATAAGGGCTATTGCTCCTTTTTCTTTTAAATCTTTTTTCTTATCTGTAGATAAACCAAACCAAGTACGTGGCGACTCATCTTCGCCATTTCCACATAAAGCTACTACGATTTTTCCTTCTACATCTAAATCTTTAAGGTCGTCACCCATTCCATAATTAGCATAAACATAAGTGGCATTCAATTCAGTATTAGAACCATCCATTAAGAGAAAGTTCTTCTCATATTCTAATGTTTTATCACCTACGACTATTGAGCCTTTATTAGCAGGTTCAACACTTTTGAATGGAACTTGTTGATAATATCCAGTTAATCCAGATACTTGTTTAACTCCATATTTTTTAAATTCATTACTAATATATTCTCCTGCTTTTTCAAGCCCTTTAGAAGGTAAATCTCTTCCTTCTAATTCATCAGAAGCAATATAGTAGACATGATTTTTGAATTCATCATAAGTGATGGTTTTTTTAATCGTTTTTTTATCGCTTTGAGCAAAAGTCAATACTGCAATCATATTGAACATTAAAACAAGTAAAGTTATTTTTTTCATTTTTTAAATAATTTGATTCATATAAATAGACAATAAATATATGAATAAAGTTGCAATAATAATTTTTATAATAATAAAGAAATTTCTTTATTTTCCTTTGAAATTCGCTTTTCTTTTTTCAATAAATGCTGTGGCTCCTTCAACAAAATCTTCTGAGCCAGCACAAACGCCAAATTGTTCTACTTCGTAAAGGTATCCATCAACTATTTTATCTTGATGAGCATTGACACAATC
>JAHDBK010000436.1 GCA_020630455.1 Saprospiraceae bacterium | reverse complement strand
TTGTGTAGTTTTTCTTTTAGAAAAGAAAGTGTGTTTCATTTTTAATATTTTTTTTAAAAGTAAGCATAAATTTTTACTTGAAAAAACTGCTTATAAAAAAAGCCACTACTTTTCTAAGTAGTAGCTTTAATATTTTTTTTACAAAAGTCTATTTTCCATCTTCTTTTATAATAATATTTGAAATATTTGATGTACCAATATTCATATTAATAAAATAAATTCCATTGAGTAAATGCTCTAAATCAATATTGATATTACCATCAAACAAATAAGTATCGGAATGAACAACTTTACCATTTACATCAATAATGTGTATTAGTACTTCATTGTCTATTTGTAAGTTTTGATTGACATTAGAAATATTGATTTCAGAATATGTAGGATTAGGATAAATGATGATACTTTCTAATATTTCTTTATAGCAATTATTATTAATCAAGATAATATTTGAATACTCATATGTACCATTAAAATCAACCTGCTTTAATCGATAGTAGGTTTCATTTGATTTTACATCATTATGTATAAAACTATACTCTATCTTTTCAACAGAGTTGCCATTTCCTTTAATGCGTTCAATAGGAAAGAAGTTTTCTCCATCAGAACTGTATTCTACAATAAAGTAATTATTATTTTCTTCGCTAGCAGTTGCCCAAGATATAATATTGTTACAATCATTATTATAGCCATTAAAATAAAGGTATTCAACAGGTAAAGCAATTCTTGAAAAACCACCACCAATCTCACAGACCTCAGTACCATTAAAGAAGAAAACATCTGTTCTTTTAGTTACAGGATCAATATCACTATCTCCTGCATCACTTAAAATATTAGAAACACTATTTTTATAGGTTGCTGTTAAAAAATCAACTTTCAAACTATTTGTAGAATCTACAAATTCTAAATAATAAGAGCCTGTTGTAAGCCCATGAAAATAATAAAATCCATTTTCTCTAGAAAATGTAGAATCAACAAGAACATCAGCATCTGTGAATAAATATACTTTTACACTATCTAATCCTGCATCAGCACCATTATAAACACCATCTTTATCCGTATCTTCCCAACTAAGACCACAAAGAGAGTAGTCCACCTTAAAACCAAAATCTACGGTTAAATCAGAATTATCATCATCGAATGCATCTCTATTATTTCTAAAACCTGTTTCACTATCCTTATTAGTAGGTTCCAAATCGGCACTTAATTGAATAATTGGACTTGTAACACCTTCAATTAATATATCTGTAGGGTCTATTCCATTATCGTCATTATCTATATTATCATCCAGACCATTACTGCTAAAGGAGTAACAATCTTGTAAAACAGCACTGACATTGAATTGACTTGGTGGAATATGAACTAAATAATTACCCTCTTCTAATTCATTGAAGTAATACACTCCATCGCTATCTGTTGTTGTAGTTTTTATTGGAGAATCGGTTAGAGGATCATCAGTACTCAAATATAACTCTACAACAACATTGGCTTTTCCTTCTCCTTCTGTAAAAGAATCATCATCATTTTCATCAACAAATACAAGGTTGCCAATTCCTACTTTTTCAGCACATGAAATTCCTGAATTATATAAGGCAGTAACATCAGAGGGAGATAAAATTTTATCAAAAGAAGATATGCGATATATATTGCCAGACCATTCTCTACTTCCGTTATGTTGGTCCGCTATCGTAATAAATGTGCCTGAACAAAAGTTTGAAAAATCAACATTTGAGGCATTTTGTAAGACTTGAACACCATCAACATAGCAAGTCAAAAAGTTATTATCTAAAGTAACAACAAGATGGTGCGTTCCTGTTGTAGCTGTTCCAAAGTTAACACTTGAAAAACCACTTGAGTTCCTATATCTCGTATTAAATTGTCCCCCACTTTGATTCAAACTAAAATCTATACTACAACCTGACATTGCTGCATTAAATTCTATAATACGAGCGGGACCTGTTTGAGATGTGTTTGCTGGACTCACCCAAGCTTCTAAGCTTAGTGCTTGAGAGCTAATAATCGGTTCGTACCAAGCTTCTGGAATAGAATCTTTAGCTCTAATGTTATTATTTGTAGTGGTAGTAATCCCTCCACTTGGAATCCAAGTAGTAGTTGCATCTAATATATGTAAAGGAATTTGCATCTCATCATTAACAACATCCTCAATATCTGTTCCACTCCCTTCTTTAAAATCATACATTAAAATTGGGCTTAGACTATAGATACTACAATCTGTAATGGAATATGGATAATCTTCTACTTCTCCTAAATCCTCGCTATTATTAGGATTGCCATGTCCTACAGGACTTACAACATCACTAGCTATTCTAAAGCGAGCATGAGTATTACCAATAATAGCATCATTAGGTATATTAAAAGATAAATTAAATATTTGATAATTAGCATTTTTAGAAATAGATTGATTAACAATTCTTTCTGTACTGTTATCAAAAACACCATCTCCATTAAAATCCATCCAACCTATGATATAAGCTGTATTGTATATCCGATTCAAAGCAGTTATTGTAATTTCTTGGGTTTTGCCTTGAGTACCATTATTTCCTCCAATAAAAATAATTCCATCTTCATCATCATAACTATTTCTGTCGTCTCCATGACTATTATTATCATATTGTTGTGCATCTTCTCCATCAATTACACTTCCTAATTTAATCCCTTCATTAATTTCATGGGAGGCATCTTCGTAACTTTCTGGTGCATCTCCATAATCAACTAAAGAGCTCGATGAATAGTAAGTAATACAAAAACCTGTGGGAAGTAAAGAGTTTATATTGTTATCATTTTCTCCATAGGTAGCATGTCCATAATGTACAATTAAAATATCATCTAAGCCATTAGCTAGTGTTATTTCTTGATTACTAGAACCACCATCACCAAGAGGTCCTCGCCAATAATCCGAACGGGCATTATCCATTATGGAGTCTGCATCCACACCTCCAGTTAGCGCACCTCCTGTGTAATCTGTTTCTCCAACAATACTACCATCTTTAAAAAATACTAATTTATATCTTTCATTATGTTGACCATTAGCTGAGCGGCCTGCATAACCATCCCATGCTACTGCATCACTAATATTTAAGGTAACGGGACCACTTTTCAATCCTTCAGGTATTTCATACATAATTTGTGAACCACGAGCAATAGGTATTTCGCTTACATATTTAGTTTGTATAGTACTCATTTGTAATGGCGTGGTACCTAAAGTACTTAAATAATCTTCTGAACCAATTGGTTGTTCCCACATATCTAAGTTAAAAGTCAATGCCCCGTCAGGACATTTTACACAAGGAGGGATAACTACCGTACTCACACAGTTGCCCGGGTCGATAATTAGTTCATTAAAAGTACATGTTCCATCATTATCATCTGTAATTGTTAATGTAACATTTCCTGCCCCTGCACTACCTGCTTGCAATTCAAAAGAAGTATATTCTCCATAACTTGCATTTAAAGGACTAATTGAACCAGAACTTACAGAAACGGAATAACTGCTTCCTAAGTCCAAACCAATAGGGTTTAAATCAAATCTAATTACGTCATCAGAACCGTCTCCATCACTTCCATTATGATAACACAAAGTATTAATGATTCCCGATTCGCTGATATTGCATTGTGCATTTAATTTAAAACTTATCAATATTATTAAAATAAATAAAGTGTTGATTTTCATAATAATATATTTATTATACTACTATGAAAGCACTAAAAACAATGCCAAAAATTAGATAATCATAAATATTAAATTAGCTAGGCTAAAGTGAATTCTATATTTAAACATCTTATACGTTCTTTTTAAACAATATGAATATTTATTGTTTTTTTAATATGCATTTGATATCAATAAAAAAAAGCCACCACAAAACTGTAATGACTTTTTTTGCGCCCCCTCAAGGACTTGAACCTTGGACCTACGGATTAACAGTCCGA
>JAHDBK010000435.1 GCA_020630455.1 Saprospiraceae bacterium | reverse complement strand
ACAGCAACGGCTCAACCAATATCGTACTGTTCAACAAGATGGCTCTTTACATTGTATATTTACCACGCATCCGCTTGGTACGGCACATGTATTAGGCGTTCTATACAATTTGAATATAAAAAATCATAACATGGAAATATTAAGAAAATTAGATATTAGGCCAGAATCCATTGAAACTATTTATAACTATTACGGCAAAAAGAACCTTCTAGTTAATAGAAAATATCAAAGAAAACTAGTTTGGACAGTAGAAGAAAAAGAGAAATTCATTGATAGTATTTCCAGAGGATTTCCTGTGCCTCTTATTTTAGTTGCACAGACAAAATATAAATCAAAAGTAGTTTATGAAATAATGGATGGAATGCAAAGGTTAAATTCAATTATCTCATTTATTCAAAATGAATTTCATCTTAATGGAAAATATTTCAACTTAGATACACTTGCAGTTACAAAAACCCTTAAAGATAAGGGTAAATTAAAACAAATGAAGCCGATGCTTTCAATTGATGATTGTTTAAATATAACTTCTTATCAATTACCGTTATCTGTTTCAAAATACGACAAAGATGAAGAAATTGAAGAGATTTTCCGTAGAATTAACTCCTATGGAAGAAGATTATCTAGTCATGAATTGAGACAAGCAGGATCATCAGGGGCTTTCCCTCAATTAGTAAGAAATCTTTCGGAAACTATTAGAGGTGATATTTCTCCATCCGATAAAATATTACTTGGAAACATGAGACGAATTAGCATAAACAACAAAAGCTTAAAATACGGAGTTAATATGAAAACAATTTTCTGGTTTCAGCAAGAAATATTAACTCCTAATAACATACGGGCATCCAGAGATGAAGAATTAATTGCACATTTATTAAGTGCCATGATATTAAATTACAGTGTTAATATTAGCTCTACTTCTTTAGATAGAGTATATGGATTGAGCGATGATGAAAGTGAAAATATTAATACAGAAGAAAAAATTAAGAAATATGGAGGCGCAGACTTTTTGAAAATTCAATTCGAATCCATATATCAAGAAATCAAAAAAACTCTATCAGAAAATAATAAAACATTTAGAGAATTATTATTTAAGGAAAGTAGTAAATATATCAATTACTCTTTCCAAATCATATTTCTTTCTTTTCATAAACTTTTGGTGAAGAAAGAAATGAAAATTAATAATTATAAATCTCTAAATCGGGAATTAAATGGACTAGGAGATAGATTACTTACTCCAAGAATTGAAGAAGCAAGACATAGATCTGAAAGAAAAAGAAGAATAAATGCTATTTGTGGAGTAATTGAAAAGCATTTCTCAAAAAGAAATCAAACCGACCCAGCTTTAAGTAATGGCGTAATTAAACTTGAAAGCCTACTCAAAGGAGCCAAAACAGAAAACACCCCTTATGACTTTAAACAAGGAATTTATCAAATGGATTCCAGCGGGAAAAACATAAAAGATAAAATTGTTAAAACACTGTGTTCTTTCGTAAACCAAGGTAAGAATGCAATTGGGTATGTTGTCATTGGTGTGGCTGATACAGAAAGAATGGCGAAAAGATTTGAAAAATTTTATTCTTCTAGCACAATAAAAGTAAATAATTTTTTTGTTACAGGTGTTGACGAAGAATCTAATAAACATTGCAGAAGTTTAGATGAATATAGGACTAAACTTGAACAACATATAAAATCATCTGATATTCAACCTGAATATTATAAAACTCAAATTCTCAAAAACATAGATTTATTTTCATATCACGAAAAATCAGTAATTATTCTAAAAATTGAGGCATCAAGAGATCCAGTTAAATTTAATAATGTATTTTACCATAGGCAAGGAACAAGTGTAGAAAAAGTTCCTCAAAATCAAGAACGAGAAATTTGGGAAATCTTTCTTAAATAAAAGTATAGAACAAAGGCTATGCGGCTATGCCTTCATTTCATTTCGGCACGAGCGCATAGCCAGACCGTTATGGTCAAAATAATAAAATGAGAGATTATATAAAAGAATATTTAAAAGACTATTTTAATACAGAAAATCCAAATTTTGCTGTATTAATCAAAGGTAAGTGGGGATGCGGAAAAACCTATTTTATCAAAGAAATCATACAGGAATATGAATCAACTATAATTCAAGAAGATGAAACTGATACTATTAAAATTTCAAAACCTATCTATGTAAGCTTATTTGGGCACAAAAGTATCAACGGTATAACTAATGAAATAAAAAAACAAATATCTCCTTTTCTTTACTCCAAGAAAGCTAAATTACTTAAAGAAATTTTAAGAAGTTCTTTAAAAGCTACTATCAGATTTAATATTGATTATGACAAAGATGGAGAAAATGATGGTGTGGTTAGTTATGATATAGATTTCCTTGATATCCTGCTGAAAGAAAATAAGAAAATAAAAGGTAAGAAAATAATATTTTTTGATGACTTAGAACGTTCATCATTAGAATCTGAACAATTATTTGGCTTTATAAATCAATTTATTGAGCACTCAACCTGCAGGGTCATACTAATAGCCAATGAAGACTGGTTAAAGGACAAAAAAGAAAATGAAGCATACCTCAAAATAAAAGAAAAAATTATCGGTCAGACTTTCAGTCTTGAGGCACAGCCCGATACATTAATAAAAGAAACACTTAATTCACTTTCAATTGACAAATATGTTGATGCTTTGTCTTTACAATACATTGAAGATATTTTCAACATCTCAAAAAAAGAAAACTTAAGAGTACTAAAGTCTAGCTTAATTAATATTGATAGATTTATAAAAAACATTGACATTAAATATAGAAATCATGATAAATTTGTTAGTTTTTTTAATGCAATTACTTGTTATTTCTTAATAATCTCGCTCGAAACCAATACTGGAAATTTAGATATTGACACTTTTCAAGATTTCATGCCGTTCAATAATGAAGAAGATTATACATTCAAAGAGTATAAAGATTATATTAACAGAAAGAGAATCCCTCATTCAAATCAAATCTTGTCACTAAATATAATTCAGAATTTTATTTTAAATGGAGGCATTAATGTGGAAGAACTTAATAACGAAATTGGAAATAATATTTTTTTCAAAAAAGAGAATGAACTCAAACCATGGGAGGTAGTTACATATTGGCACCAAAGTGATGATAAATTATTTGAAGATTCTCTTTCGTCTCTAGTACAAAAAATAGAACGTGGACAAATTGACAATTATGAGGAACTATTATATATAAATGATGCTATTTTTAGAGCTATTGATGTTGGTCTACACAATCAAAAAAAAGACTATTATCTTAAAAAATCAATATCTATTGCACGAAATATGCTTATAAAAGACTTAAATAAAACTTCTAAGTCTAAAATAAATAGTATATGGTCTTTTGGATTTCCATTTAATCGAATAGCAGAACTTGGAAAATTAGCCGATGAATTGAAGACGATGCGAAAAGAAGCCGTCTATGCTTTGAATATTAAAAAACTTGAAGAATATTGGGAAAATCTTGATGATTTGAAGATAAGAGATGTTGATACATACATACTTAAACTATTAGACAGAGAAATTAGATATGATAGTATTAACCTACTACATTGCACCCCATCAAAGTTATCCACTAAAATAATCGAGCTATCTAATACAGGTCTGAATGACTTCCTTGCATTTATTAATGACAGATATAATCGACAGGCATTATCTGAAATGGATAAGCATAAAAAAGATATCAACATACTGGTTTCCTTGCGAGGTCATTTACAGAAAGACAAGCCTAACGGAAAAATTAAAAGCATCTTAATACAATCTATTATTATCAAAATCAATGAGTTAGAAAATATTTGGAAAAACAGACCATAACAACATACATATGCCATACACAGCTTACTCTAGGGCGTATCCGGAGCAACAGTTTTCCGGTCGGGCAACGCCATATTGTGCCCCTCAACGGTTTGACAAGTTAGTTCGG
>JAHDBK010000434.1 GCA_020630455.1 Saprospiraceae bacterium | reverse complement strand
TATTATAAATGGACACAATGGATATTCCAGCAATTATTCAAACATTATTATTGTAATGATAATAATAAAGCGCGTCCTATAATCGAATTGATTGCTAAATTTGAAAAAGAAGGCAATCAAAATGTAAATGCTTCAAGCAACCAAAAAGATACTTTTACAGCAGCAGATTGGTCGAATATGTCCAATAAAGAAAAAAGCGATATTTTAATGAATTATCGTTTGGCGTATCGCTCAATTGCTTATGTCAATTGGTGTGAGGCATTGGGTACTATCTTAGCTAATGATGAAGTAAAAGACGGTGTTTCTGAAAGGGGAGGGTTTCCTGTAGAACGTAAAGCGATGGAACAATGGTCTTTGAGAACAACAGCCTATGCCGAAAGATTGTTGACAGGTTTAGACCAAGTAGATTGGTCCGAAGCATTGAAAGGAATACAACGCAATTGGATAGGGCGTTCTGAAGGAGCAACAGCCTTTTTTCAGTTAGATGGACATGATGAACAAATAGAAATATTCACGACTCGTCCTGATACTATTTTTGGAGCGACTTTCATGGTTTTAGCTCCTGAACATGATTTGATAGATAAAATTACTACCCCTGAGCAAAAAGCAAAAATCAATGCGTATTTAGAATATGTAGGTTCTCGTTCAGAATTGCAACGCCAAAGTGATGTCAAAAATATTACTGGTGAATTTACAGGTGCTTATGCTATTAATCCAATCAAAGGAGATAAAATTCCTATTTGGATAGCAGAATATGTTTTGAAGGATTATGGTTCTGGTGCAATTATGGCTGTTCCTAGTGATGATGAACGCGATCAAGCATTTGCTAGGCACTTTGGTTTAGATATTGTTTCGGTAGTAGATAAAGCAGATTATCCTAATGCAGACGTACACGATAAATCTGGAATTATGATTAATTCTGGTTTTATTAATGGAATGGAAGTGAAAGAAGCGATTCAAGCCGTTATCCAAAAATTAGAAGAATTAGGAGTAGGGCATAGAACGATTAATTACAAATTAAGAGATGCCAATTTCTCTCGCCAAAGATATTGGGGAGAGCCATTTCCTGTTGTTTATGATACGGAAGGCGTTGCCCATTTGGTTGATGAAGCACAATTGCCTGTGGAATTACCTCCTTTAGATGATTTTAAACCAACTAAAGACGGTAAAGCTCCTTTGGCAAAAGTGGAAGATTGGGTTTATGCAGATGGAAGAAGGAGAGAAGTAGATACCATGCCTGGTTTTGCTGGTTCTTCTTGGTACTTCTTGAGGTATATGGACCCAGATAATGATGATGAATTTGTTAGCCAAAAAGCAGTAAATTATTGGCAAGATGTAGATTTATATATTGGAGGAACAGAGCATGCAGTAGGGCATTTGTTGTACTCTAGGACTTGGCATAAATTCTTCTACGATTTAGGATTAGTTCCTACTGAAGAGCCATTTAAAAAATTAGTGAATCAAGGAATGATAGGTGGTCGTTCTAATTTTATTTATAGAGCAAATGAAAAATTTGCAGAGCAATTATTAGAAAAAGAATTAAAAAAAATATCTACTACCTTTGAAAAAGATACCATCATCGGCGAAGGAGAAGAAGCTTTCAAAGTAGATTTCGCTTGTGATAAAATTAAATTGGCTATCGAATTAAAATCTTTATATGATTTAGAAAGATATAAGGATAAACACAAGCAGACTTTAAATGAAGCGGGGTATCACTTATTACCTATTTCTATAGAGGAAGTATTTGCTCATTATCATGAATTCGATTTTATTATTAATAAAATTAAAAAAGCATCAAATGGAGAAATCGTTCCATTGAATAGAAATGTAAGAGATACAGCTTTGTTCGTTTCAAAAGATATGATTGAAGACAGAAGTGCTGTTACCAAATTATATGTAGATGTCAATATTGTTTATAATGATGTATTAGACTTGGCTAAGTTTGAAAAATCAAGAACAGATTTTGCTAATCCTGTTTATATTTTGAATGATAATGGTGACTATGTTTGTTCTCATGCTTTTGAAAAAATGTCAAAATCTAAATTCAATGTAGTCAATCCAGACGATATGGTAGAAGAATATGGGGCGGATTGTTTTAGAATGTACGAAATGTTCTTGGGACCAATAGAACAAGGAAAACCTTGGAATACAGAAGGAATCAATGGAGTGCAAGGCTTCTTGAAAAAATTCTGGGCTTTGTTCTATCATCATCAAGATGCTTGGATGGTTACCAATGAAAAAGCGACTAAAGATGAAATGAAAGTAGTTCATACTTGTATTAAAAGAGTCAATGAGGATATAGAAAGATTCTCATTCAATACTTGTGTCAGTGAATTTATGAAGTGTGCCAATGAATTGAGAAAATTGAATTGCCACAAAAAAGAAGCCTTAGAACCTTTGGTCGTTTTATTAGCTCCTTTTGCTCCTCACTTGGCAGAGGAATTATGGCATGAATTAGGGAATGAACAAACGGTTTTTGACGCTGATTTTCCTAGTCATGATGAACAATATTTAGTAGAAAATAGCATTACTTACCCCATTTCAGTAAATGGCAAAAAACGTGCTTTATTTGATTTTCCTGTTGATGCTTCTAAAGACGATATCGAAAAAACAGCATTAGAATTAGAAGCCATTCAAAAATATATTGAAGGAAAAACGATTCGCAAAGTCATCGTTGTTCCTAAGAAAATGGTGAATATAGTAGTATAATCTTATTGTAAAACTTCATTTTTGTATTTTTGTAAATAAATTATTAAAACGAGAATTGCTGACTTTTATTCAAATAATAAAGAGTTTTCTTTATTATTTGATTTTGTGAATGTGTAATTATTTTTTGAAATATGAAAATATTTAAAATTATAGTACTTTTAATACTTGCATTAAATTTTTCATGTAATAATCAAAAACAGAAAAAAATTGATAAATTAAAAATTTGGGAAGATTTACAAATTGCAGCGAAAGACAAAAAAATTGATTATTTGCTTACAATTTCTAATGATATATTGGATTGTATAGAATGTAATGATGGTGAAAGTAGAATTAGAAAAGAAGATTTTTTTGAAAATCACATCAATCAAATAATTCAATCAAAAGAAGGATATAGTGTTTATATTGAAGAATATGTAGAAAAAGAGGGATATGATAAAATTTATAGAATAGGTTACACTGAAAGGGGAAATAATGGGAGAGGTGAAATTAGCAGTACTGTTTATACTATTTTAGAGGGAAAAAGAGGAATACAATTCCAAGGAGTAATAGGAATTCCATAGTTATAATTATTTTTAATCATAAAATCATTTATTATGCAAAAAGAATTTAGAATTGACCCACAACAACTCGATACTTATGTTTCAAGAGAGACCAAAAAGAGGATGAAGAAGGTGGCTATTATAATGGCATTAGTAGTCTTGGCTTTTTTAATGTTTTTCTTATTTGCAGGAGGTATAGAAGTATTGACATTAATTGGTCCCGTTTTTTTACTCATAATGCCTCTTATATTTGGTATATTGTTTTTGACTCAACCGATGCATATAAAAGAACAAGCTAAAGTAACTATGTTTATCATTAGTGAAAATGAAGTTGTCCGTTTAATGAATATCAATGATATGAATGCTCTTGCCAAGTTTGGAGCTAGGAGAGCACAAAGTAGATATGGTGAAAAATTCAATAGATTTGTCAATAAGGTAGATTTTGATACCATTGATTTTAAAGAAGATGAAGTTGTAGTGCGTTCTAGGAATTATAATATATTTAATGAAAGTGGAGAAGTAGTTATTCCTAAAGAAATTAAAGGATACGATGAAGCGGTCAGTTTATTGAGAGAACACTATTCATGACTTTTTTATAAAAGGACTAATAAATTTAAAAAGGCAAAAAACTTTGGGTTCTCCGCCTTTTTAAATTTGATTAACGTCTTATCTGTATATATCGAATAATCCCTTTTATAATTCCTATCAATATCATTGTA
>JAHDBK010000433.1 GCA_020630455.1 Saprospiraceae bacterium | reverse complement strand
ACTACATCAGCAACTACATCGATAGTTTCTACTTCAGGAGTTTTAAGAGTAGGAACAAAAGTTTTTTGTTCTTCGTGAAGAGAATTGAGCATATCAATCAATTCTGGTTGAGGAAAGCAATCTGTTTTATCTTTTCTAACATTGACATGTACCCATAATCCTGGTTTGCCATCTAAGGCATCTTGGTTGAGTTCAAACCACTCTCTGTTATATTGTGTATTAGGTAATTCAATATCGAATAAGAAAGCCAAAGTGAGTATTAATCGTTTGGTTTCTGCGATTTGTTTTTCAGTATATTTTTCAAAATACTTCTGACCTCTCCACGGTGTTTCAAATTCATGGACGCCATCATCTTCTATATATACTTTTTTAGTATTTTGTTTTTTATTAGCTTGATAATAGTATCCTTCTTCATCTTTGTATAACCATCCAAATGCACAGATTTCGATGCCGATAGTAGTCTTGTCAATTGCTTTGCTATAACCCAAGTGATGTGCCCACATGGTTTCATTAAATGCACGATAAATTACGCCGTCATATTCCTCATTGGGCTTGCCTTTTAGAGAAGATTTACGACCAATGACAAAGGCCGTACTGATATGTCTTGCCGAACCATCTTTATAATTGTCCATATTCCACCAACGGAGAGTAGATTTAGGGTTGTAATTACCAGCGGTATGGTGTAGATAAATTGCAGTTTTGGGATGTCTATCAGTATAGAATTCTTCGCTTTCAAGAATTTGATTGATGATATTATGGCTGAAAAAGTCATCAGTGTATACTTTTTTGAGCAATGCTTTCCAAGTATTGTTTCCTACAATTCCATCAACTCCGAGCCCTTCTTCTGTTTGAAATTTTTTGACAGCTTGGTCGGTAAGCATATCAAAAATACCAGACTCAATAAGTGGATGTCCTGCTTGATTGAGATAAAATTGTAATTTTTTTACTGCTGATCCTTCTGAATTTAATTTGACTAGTTTCATTTTTTTGGTTTTTAAATTTTTGTTGATTAATAAAGAGATTTTTTTATTTTTTAATAATAAATATAACAGTTAGGCAATGTATAGTAAAGATTATCTATAGCTTCTACAGGTAGTAAAGTGTTATAGATATAAAGTGTGTTTAAATTATATAGTTGATGAAATTCATCTGGCAGTTTATCAATAGCAGTATCACTAAGATACAATTCTTTTAAATTATATAAATATCCTATTTCTTTGGGCAGTTCTTTAATATTACTATTAGATAAATCAAATAATTCTAAATTCTCTAAGTTTTTAATTCTAGGGGAAAGTTGTGTGATTTTACAATTATATAGAACGAGTTGCTTTAATGAAGTAAGTTCATACAATACATCTGGTAATGTAGTACTTATTGTATCATAAAAAATGAGTTCTTCTAATTCTTTGAAATTTCCTATTTTATCGTAATTATTAATAATATTCTTATTATTAATATTTAAAGAAGTTAATTTTTTAATCTCGTAAAAATTTTCACTAATTGAAATAGTACTAGGGATAACTATCATTACTTTATCTGTATCGAAATCAACAAAATTGTCAAAGTTTCTAATTTCAATTTTTTTATTGGAAACTTTGAGTTTTTCACAAAGATTATAAATATTTAATTCATTGTTTTCTGATAGATTGAAATATTGTAAATTGTTCATTTGATTGATATCAATATTGATATCTTTAATATTGTTATTTACAAGAACTAGGTACATTAGATTATTTAATTTTTCTATAGATTTTGGAATTTCCTCAATATAAGTATTAGCAATATGTAATTCTTCTAATTTTTTTAATTTTTCAATATCACTATCAAGTGAACTAATAGGGTTATTAATTAAAAAGAGCCTTTTGAGGTTTTTTAGATTATAGAAAGTTGGGGGTAAATGATTGATCTCAGTAAAAGATAAATTAATGAAATTGAGCCGCTTCATTTGACCAATTGATGAAGGTATTTGTTTGACTTTACTATCGCTTAGATCGAGGTGATATAAGTTCTTAATTTCAAATAATTCATTAGGGATTTCAATCTCACTAGAATACTGAATTTCTAATCTATTTTTAGTTAATTCATAAAAAGGAGCATTGTATGAATAAAAGTAGATGTCTTTTTCTTGTTGTTTTAATCCTTTGCACAATTCTTTTATGTCTAATGAGTCTATATTTAATAAATTAAGAATTTTGATATTGGGCAAATAACCTATTTCTTTTGGTATTTTTTTAATTTTTACGCCTTCTAGCCTAAGTATTTCTAGGTTTTTTAAATTGCCCATTTCTTTGGGTAATTCTGTGATATTAGAGTAACTTAAATCTAAATCAACTAAGGAGCTCAGATTACCTATGCTTTTAGGTAAAGATTGAGATTCAAGTACATCTAAGCCCATATATCTTAAGTTTTTTAAATTTCCTATTGATTGAGGTAATTTTTTTAAAGGCGTGCTGTAAAGATATAATTCTTCTAGTTGGCTTAAGTTTCCAATATCAGCAGGGAGATTTTTTATTTTACAATCTATAATTAAAAGTTGTTTTAGATTAGATAATTCTGTAAAATCTTCAGGTAATTCTTTAATAGGAGTACTTTCAATACTTAGAAACTCAAGATTTTGTAAAGCTTTAAGATTTTTAGGTAAGTCCGAAATTTTAGTACCGCTTATATCTAAAGTTTTAAGTTCAGAAAGTAAGTGAATGTTTTCTAATGTATTTAAATCATTATTTCCAGCTAAATAAAGGTGTTTTAATTCTTTGAGTAGGTTTAATTCGCTTGGTAATTCTTTTATCAAACAATAAGAAAGATCTAATTTTTGTAGTTTTTCTAATGATGTAATAGACTGAGGTATATTCGTTAAATCATTACCACTTAAATCTATTGTTTTTAGTTTCTTTAATTTTCCAATTCCTTTAGGTATGCTTTTAATATTTGTTCCTGAAAATGCTAAATATTCTAAGTCTTTAAATTCTTTTATATATGTAGGAACTTCGGATATTGGTGTGTTTTTAAAAGATAAGACTTTAAGTTTTTTAAAGTTGGATAAGTAGTTCGGTAAATTGATACCACTTTGATTCTCATCTGTAATATACTCAAAACGGATTTCGTCGAAAATGATTATTTCTAATTTTTTAAATTTACTGATATCGGGAAAACTATCGAAATAAGAATACCTCAAATCCAATGCTGTAGTATATTCATTTAATTCTTCTAAATTATAAGCTACACTATATTCCTTACCCTCAATATCTACTAAATAGTTTTGTAAGTCTAATTCTACTTTAGCAAATCCATATTCGTTAAATTGCTCCGCTTTAGAATATTTGTAATCTATTACAACATCTCCTTTTTTATTAATAAAGCCAAATTTCTCTTTTTTATATGCTAGAGCTAAACTGTCTTCATAGAAATAAAAAGCATTAATTATTTTTTCATTTTTAGCTTGTTCTATTTCTATTTTGGCAAGGGCTTCATCGGTTTTTTTCTTTTCCTCTAATAATTTCTGAGCATTTTCTATAGCTTTTTTTTCTTGGGCAATAGCGTTAATTCTTTCTTGTTCTATGAGTTCAAAAACTTTTATAATTTTTTTATCTATTTCATCAGATTTTGTGGGGTCGCAGCGACGAGCAGCGTTATAAAGATTAATGGCTTCTTTATACTTGTCTTGTTTGTTAGAATTGAGTGCTTTTTGGGCATCACTCATCATCTTTTTATAGTACCCACATTGTGCCTTTCCAATGGAAATGAATACGATTAAAAATGATATGATGAGTAATGTTTTTTTCATGAATAAATGAATTTTTAGTATCTGAAATAACATTTTTTATTGTGTTCAATAAATTTTTTGATGTCTTCTTTAGGAATAGATGATTTATAAAGTTCTAATCTTTTTAATTTTTTTAACTTATAAAATTCTACTGGAATATTTTCTAATTTTGAATAATTACATTTAATTGTTTCTATATTTTGACATTCT
>JAHDBK010000432.1 GCA_020630455.1 Saprospiraceae bacterium | reverse complement strand
AAGTGGGCAATACTGGACTCGAACCAGTGACCCCCTGCTTGTAAGGCAGGTGCTCTGAACCAACTGAGCTAATCGCCCTTCTATTTTTTTATGCTTTACTTTTAAAAGCGAGTGCAAATATAAAACCTCTTTTGATATTTGCAAATACTTTTATAAAAAAATATCAAATATTTTTAAAAGCTTGGTAAACCTTGTCTGCTATAGCCTTCATTTCTTCTGCCTCAATCTTCATTTTTGCAGAAGTAATTGCCATCTGTGTTTCCCTTTGAAACGGTATAAGGTGGATGTGTGCGTGTGGTACTTCTGTACCAATAACCAAACTTCCCACCCGAATACAAGGGATTGTTTCATCTAAGGCTTTGGCCACCTTCTTAGAAAATGCTTGTAATTGCAAAAAAGTTCCATCATCGAGGTCAAAAATATAATCTACCTCTTTTTTAGGAACACAAAGCGTGTGTCCTTTAGCAAGAGGATTGATGTCCAAAAAAGCAAAACAGTGTTCGTCTTCAGCTATTTTGTAACAAGGGATTTCTCCTGCAATTATTTTACTAAAAATACTAGCCATGTCAAGTAACTTCTGCCTGATTTACTATTTTAAAATACTTGTTTTAATAGAAAATTTAGGACAGCCACAATCTCCTGCTTTACAACCAGCTAAACCACTTAAAAATGCAACGATAGCTATTATAGCTAATATTTTATTTGTTTTTTTCATTGTTAATAATTTTAAAAAAGTAAAATTAGTAATTTTTTAATAACCCCATTGTATGTGAATAATAAATTAACGTTTGTTATCTCTTTTTGATTATTAAATTTAATTATTTTATGAAATAATTCAAATCAAGAAAAGTAAAATAATTGTTTTTTTAAGTGTTTGATGTATTTTAAACTCAAAATAATCACAATAATGTCTTAAATATAGTTAAAAATCAAAGACAATTCAGAATACTTTTTTATTTTGCCACTAATTAATTTTTTTTTAATATAAAAAATCTAGAGGAATTATTAACTTTGTACTAGGTTTAAAAAATACTATAAGATTAAAAAAATAATATGAAAAGATTTTTTTTACTATTTATTGGATTGCTTGTAACATATAATTTTTCTTTTGCTCAGAGTACTAGCAATTTTAACGATTTTTATAATGTAGATAGAATACAAGATATAAGAGTCAACTTCAAGCAGAATAATTGGAAAGAAATACTAGATTCTCTAAAATTGTATGGGGATGATATGTTGATTGCTAATGTTTTTATAGGAGGTAGTCATTATAAAAATGTAGGTATTGCCTACAAAGGCAGCAAATCATTCAGACCAGGAGGCGATAGAAATTCTTTTAGGATTAAATTGAATTATATCGAAAAAGAACAAAACCATCAAGGATATAAGCAGGTTCAATTATCAAATGCATTAAGAGACCCTAGCATGGTCAGAGAGGTATTAGGTTTTGAAATTGCAAGAAAATATATGCAAGCACCTAAAGCTAATTATGCTAGAATATATGTAAATGGAGAATACAGAGGCTTATTTACAAATATAGAATATGTAGATGATAACTTTTTAGAATCTAGGTTTGGTTCTTCTGATGGTTCTTTTTTCAAGTGTTCTGCTCCTAGTCCAGAAGAAGAAAAAAATATGGATGAAGATTGTAAAAAGAAAATTTCTGGCACATTGGTGTATGAAGATGAGGCTTCTTGCTATCTGAATAATTATGAACTTAAATCAGAATCAGGTTGGGATGATTTAATTGAATTGACTAAAACATTAAACAGCGATATAGAAAAGACGGCTGAGCTTTTAGATATAGACCAAGTACTTTGGATGCTAGCATTCAATAATGTATTAGTGAACTTAAATAGTTATTTAGGTGATTATAGCGAAAACTTTTACTTGTATAAAGATAAATTTGGTCGATTTGTACCAATTGTAAGAGATATGAACTTGTGTTTTGGTAGCTACAAAAATTATAAGTTTAAAGCTAGCTCATTAGAATTAAAGGGCTTACAAGAATTAGATCCTTTTTTACATGCTGATAATGATAATAAGCCTTTAGTTAGTCAAATTCTTAAAGACCCTTATTATTCTAAATTATATACTTCTCATATAAAAACAATTTTAGAAGAGAACTTTTTGAATGGTCAATACGAGGAAAGAGCAAAAAAACTACAAGATTTGATTAGAAGTGATGTAGAAAGAGATCGTTATAAGTACTATAAGAATGAACAATTTGCTGCAAGTATGACTGCTACAGTAGGTAAAAGAAGTAAAATACCAGGTATAGTGGAATTAATGGAAAAAAGAGTGAGCTATTTGAAAAAACATCCTAAAATTAGAGGTTTTGCTCCTGAAATAACTGAAGTAGAAGTATTGAATAGAGCTAAGTTTGAAAGAGGTAATCTAAGCTCTTTCCGAATTAATGCAACAGTTAATAAGATACCTAAAAAGGTAAGAGTCTATTACCGTTTTGATAGTTCTGAAGTCTTTAAAATGGCATTTATGAATGATGATGGTAAAAGCTATGATAGAGAAGCAGGAGATGGTGTCTTTGGAATAGAAATTAATCCAGAAGAAGGAGAAAAAGAAATCGAATATTATGTAGTAGCCGAAAATGCAGCTGGATTGAGTCATTTCCCTGTACATTATATGTTTGAGCCACTCGGAACGAACTTAACTGAATTAAATAAATAATATCAATTTGTTTATAATAAATAAAAAGTCGTTGGCATGTATGCCAACGACTTTTTGATTTTAGAGCATGTTTAAATTTAATCTTTGTGAAACGTAGTGATTTAATCCAAGAAGAAATAGCCCCTTATTATTTTATTTATATTAATAAAATAGAAGATACACCATTGCTAGAATTGTTGGAAAAGCAAAGATTGGCTATGATTGATTTTTATACTAATATTCCTAATCATAAATTAGAATACAGGTATGCCGAAAACAAATGGACAATCAAAGAAATATTACTGCATATTATTGATACAGAAAGAATATTCAACTATCGTGCATTAAGAATCGCTCGAAATGATAAAATGGATTTATTAGGCTATGATGAAAATGCCTATGTGCCAGTATCGAATGCCAACAAAAGAACTATAGAATCCCTAATCCAAGAATATTCAATACTAAGAAAATCTACCATAGAATTGTTTAAAAATTTTGATGATGAAATGTTAATGAAAATAGGAACCGCCAATCAAAACAAATTATCTGTGAGGGGAGTCGGTTTTGTAGCTTTAGGCCACGAATTTCATCACAAACAAATCATTGAAGAAAGATATTTGTAATGGAAATTGTTTCTATATTTTATTATTATTAGAAATAAAAAGACATTAATCATTAGATTTATACAACAAAAATAAAGAGAATTCTTTATTTTCATATAACATCTATCGTCTAACATCTAAAAAGTATGAAAATCATTCCTTACCAAAAGAAGTATAAAGCAGATTGCATCGCTATTTTTAAAAGCAATCAACCCCTATATTTTACAGAGGAAGAATTAGCCCTTTTTACAAAATTTCTTGATGAAAAATGTGATGAAGAATATTTTGTACTAGAATACCAAGGAAAAATACTGGCTTGTGGTGGCATTTTTAATAGAGAAAATAGAGAAAACACAAGCGGCTTATCTTGGGGAATGGTTCACAATGATTACCATCAAAAAGGACTAGGGTTCGCATTGACCGATTTTAGATTGAAGCTCCTTAAAGAAAAATACCCTCAATCCATCCCAACCATCAATACTTCACAATACACTTATCCTTTTTATCAAAAATTGGGTTTCGTTACACACAAAATTACCAAGGACGGATTTGGCAAAGGATTAGATGATTATGAAATGAGGTTGGAATATAGAGATTAAAAAAAGGAATACTTGCAATCAAGTATTCCTTTTTTGTAGACCTACTAGGACTCGAACCTAGAACGACAGAACCAAAATCTGCTGTGTTACCGATTACACCATAGGTC
>JAHDBK010000431.1 GCA_020630455.1 Saprospiraceae bacterium | reverse complement strand
TAAAATCATTTCCATATTTCTACTTTTTACTGGTTCATCATTCGAGATTTATAATCAAATACTTTCCATCTATTCTTCTACAAGCTATTTTACTAGTAGAAGCATCTTCTAAAGTTTGTAAATTTGTAATAGAAGAAAGTTCTATAAAATATTTAAAGGTATCTTTATTCTCTATGGGTATTCCATCAATAACAATCAAATCAATTTCAGTAGAATCATTCTCACTATAAATTGTTTGTATATCAACTATTTTAGAATTTACATTTTTTTGGACAATGGATATAGTTTTTGATTTGTTATCTCTTATTATTTTTTCAATATTATTCTCATCTAAATGATATTGGTTAATATCAATTTTATCATTATTGAGTTTTACTTCATAACCTTTCTTTTGCTGACTAGAAATGCTATCTTTATTATATGTAATTGAATAAGTAGCACAATTAGAAAAGAAAAGAATTATTAAAATAAAACAAGAAAGAAGATAATAAAATTTAGACATCAGAGATTAGATTTTATAAAAAAAATAAAGAGTTTTCTTTATCTTTTAATTATACGTGTATATTTATATTATCCATCAACGCAATAGAAAGCGTTTTTTTATTTAAACCAATATTCTTATAAAAATGCTGCATTTATCTCACAAAAACCCAATCTTTTTCAGAAGATAATTCATCGCTATATTCATATCTATCTTCGTTAAAATTGAGGATTTCTTTTGGATTTTGAATGCGATTTTTTACGATATAACGAGCCATCATTCCCCTTGCTTTTTTAGCTGAGAATGAAATGACTTTATACACGCCATTTCTATTTTCTTTAAAATGCACATTAATAATATCTCCTTCTAGCCCTTTCTTTTGTACAGATTTGAAATATTCATTAGAAGCTAGATTAATAATCGTTTCATTTTCATTAGATTTTAAATCTTCATTCAATACTTCAGTAATAGTATTATCCCAATATTCGTATAAATTTTTCTTTCTTTTCACCTTTAATTTAGTGCCCATTTCCAAGCGGTAAGGTTGCATCAAATCCATAGGACGCAATACGCCATATAAACCACTTAGAATACGCAAGTGGTTTTGAGCAAATTCCAAGTCTTCATCATTAAACTCATTGGCTTGTAAGCCTGTGTATACATCTCCTTTAAATGCTAATACAGATGGCTTGGCATTCTCAATAGTAAAAGGCGTAGTAAATTGTTGATTGCGATAAACATTTAAATCTGCAATCTTTTCACTTACTCCCATTAATTTTTGTAAGTCTTTACTATTTTTTTTCTTCAATATTTCAATTAGAGACAAGCTTTTGTCTAATAATCGTGGTTGAGAAAAGAAATCTACCTCTACAGGCGTTTCGTCTAATGTCTTAGCTGGAGAAAGAAGTACTATCATTTTTTTCAGTTATCTATTATTAGTGAACAGTGAACAGTTATCAGTTAATGCTAACTAGATGTTATTTGAGATATTTTATTAAAAAACTATATTTTTACAACAAAAGTAAATACTTTCAGTTTAGATAAAAAATAAATTTAATTGCTTTGCTTACCTTTGAGGCAATTTTAATTAAAATAAATGATTCTCATGAAAAATAATATAACACTTTTAATCATTTTATTGACTTTTAGTTTGAGTTTTTATAATTGTGAACCTAAAGAAAAGCCAAATGGTGGAGGTGGTAATCAAGCAACTGCATTAATTCCTAATGTCAATGCTGATTCTGCTTATCATTTTGTTCAAAAACAAGTAGATTTTGGTCCTCGTGTTCCTGGAACTGAAGCACATAAAAAATGTGCCGAATGGTTTGAACAAAAACTTAAGAGTTATACCCCAAATGTAATAGTACAAGAATTCACAGCCAATTACTACCATGGTGGTTCTGAAAATGGATACAACATCATTGCGAGTATCAACCCAGAACATAAGAGAAGAGTCATGTTATCCGCTCATTGGGACAGTCGTTTCATGGCTGACCAAGATGATGAAAGAACAAAAGAAGCGATACTTGGAGCAGATGATGGAGGAAGTGGCGTTGCTTTACTAATAGAAATAGCTAGAATTTTAAAAGAAAACCCAATTGATTTGGGTGTTGACATCATGCTTTGGGATGCTGAAGACCAAGGTAAAGATGGAGATGGTACTGAAAACACCACAAATACTTGGTGTATTGGTTCACAATATTGGACAAGGAACTTACACATCCCTAATTATGATGCTAAATTTGGAATTTTATTGGATATGGTAGGTTCTCCTAATGCTCAATTTATGAAAGAGGGTACTTCCATGCAATATGCTTCAAAGTATATGAATAAGACTTGGAAATTAGCTCAAAAAATGGGCTATGGAAATTATTTCCTAGACCAACAAGCATCTGGCATTATTGATGACCATTATTTTATTAATAAAAACCTAAGTGGTGGTATTCCAACCTTTGACATTATCAATCGTCCTAATGGCACTCAATTTGGAGATTATTGGCATACTCATGATGATGATATGGACGTCATCAACAAATCTACACTAGCAGCAGTGGGAAATGTAGTCTTGGCTGTACTTTATAATTTCTCTACAGGGGATTTGTAAAAAAAGGATATTAATATACAATACAAAAAACGGGTTAAAAATAAAGGAATCTCTTTATTTTTAACCTTTTTTTATACTAAAATAGAAAGTAAGTGAGGCGTATCGTTAAGATATTGCTGAAAGAAATTATATCGTTTCATTCTATCTATAAGCTCTTTTAAATCGTGTGCATTTTGAATTTCAACTCCTACTACGGCATGTCCTGTAGCTCGAGAGTTTTTCTTAGTATATTCAAAGTGGGTAATATCATCTGTAGGCCCTAATACATCTACTACGAACTGTTTTAATGCTCCTGCTCTTTGAGGGAATTTAACGACGAAATAGTGTTTTAGTCCTGCATACAGCAAAGCTCTTTCTTTTATTTCTTCTGTTCTAGTAATATCATTATTGCTACCACTAACTAAACACACTACATTTTTATCTTTTATTTTATCTTGATAAAAATCAAGAGCTGCCAAAGTCAATGCTCCTGCTGGTTCCACTACAATAGCATCTTTATTATATAATTTCAATATAGTTTCACATACTTTTCCTTCAGGTACACAAATTATATCATCTAAAGTATGTTTACATATATTAAAATTCAAATCTCCAACTTTTTTTACTGCAGCACCATCTATAAATTTATCAATAGTTTCTAATTCTTGATTTTTATTTTGTTGGATAGCGAAAGACATTGAAGGAGCCCCTGCTGGTTCAACTCCTATAATTTTTGTTTGAGGCGATAATTTTTTAAAAATGGCACTCACTCCTGCTGCTAGTCCTCCTCCTCCAACGGGTAAAAAAAGAAAATCAATTTCTTGTTCTCTTTGTTTTAATATTTCTAGAGCAATTGTACCTTGCCCTTCAATTATTTTTTCATCATCAAAAGGATGAATAAAAGTAGACTGATTATGATTACAATAATTTATAGCAGCTTTTTTAGCATCATCAAATGTATCTCCTTCTAGAATTACATTAACGAAATCTCCTCCAAACATTTTGACTTGTTGTATTTTTTGCTTAGGGGTAGTACTAGGCATATAAATCGTACCCTTTACTTGAAGGTATTTACAAGAATAAGCTACACCTTGAGCATGGTTACCTGCACTTGCACAGACTACACCTTTTGACAAATTAGCAGTATTTAATTGGCTCATCTTATTATATGCACCTCGTATTTTATAAGACCTAACTAATTGTAAATCTTCTCTTTTTAAATATACATAGGCTTGATGTTCAGTAGATACATTTTGATTAAACATCAAGGGAGTTTCTACTATAATATCTTTTAATCTTTGAGCTGCAAATACAATATCTTTTATTTTAGGATAATACATTGTTTTTGATTTAAATTTAATCATGACCTAAAAAATGGAGCAACAATCTCATATCGTCGCTCCTTTTTAACCTAAACA
>JAHDBK010000430.1 GCA_020630455.1 Saprospiraceae bacterium | reverse complement strand
CTAGATTGGGTTTTTCTGTAAATTGTTTTACTTTATATACCCCATCTTTAACATTCGAAGTATCAAAATTAATATATCCATAACCCGTATCTGGACGAGTTGGCTGTATTCCTAAAGTTACTAAAGCATCGTTATTATCAGAATAATAAAGAGATTTTTTTATATTTTCAATAAATTCATTTTCTTTAAGAATGATGTGATCTGAAGGAGCTACTACAAAATTTGCATTGGGATTTGTAGCATAAAGTCTCAATGAAGTATAGGCAACACAAGGAGCAGTATTGTTCATGGATGGCTCACATAAAATTTGATTATCATTTAACTCAGGGAGATGTTCTTTGACCAAATCCTTATATCTTTTGTTGGTAACAATGAGTATATTTTCTGCTGGACACAATTTCAAAAATCGTTCAAAAGTCAAGCGAATTAGAGATTTTCCAACACCAATTATATCTAAAAATTGCTTGGGATAAGACGAACGACTAGCTGGCCAAAATCGGCTTCCCACTCCACCTGCCATAATGGCTACATACGTGTTATTTTTATTCATTAATAAAATTTTAAAAAAGAAAAAATGATAATCCTACAATAATTAATAAATTGACATTGAGAATTATAAACAAACCAAAACTTAAAATAAAAAACTTAAAAATTGTTTTAGAAATAGAGTTTTTATAATATCTATATATTGCTAATAAAATATAAATTATAAATATTAATATAGAAATATAAATCAAAGCAGGATAAAAGAATAAATAGGTGATTAAAGCATTGATAGATGCTAAAATTAATAAAAAAGAAAAAATATGACTTGTAAAAATCAAATGTTCTATATAATATTTTTCATGTCTAATATAGACTAAATAATATACAAATGCCATCATTGGCACAGACAATAATACCGCCCAAGACAAATTACTAAGGATGGCATTTAAAAGTTGATTTCCTGAAGTTATTGTTTTAATAGCTTGCTTACCACTTAATCTCTCAAAAAAACCTATTATATTATACTTATCTAAAATTTCTGAAGGATTCAGAACTAATAAATCCCATGCTGAAATTTCCCTTTGTCGTTCTCCAATATTTAAGTTGATACCATTTACGGAATCTAAACTATTTTGCAATACCGAATGTCTACTTTTTTTTAATTCTAATAAGATTTCTTGTTGAGTAGTTGTATCATAATGTTGATAAAGCCTCATTGAAAAAGAATCTCTGATTAAATTAACTTTTTCATTTACTGCCGTATTAATAAGGCTAGTCTTTATTGTAGATTCAAATTGTAAAGCGGGGGAAACTTTCAATTTTATCAAGGCGAAAAAAATCAAAGAAGAAAAAAGTAACAATCTTCCAGGAGCAACATATTTTTTTCTTTTGCCTTGAAAATAAACTTTAGTCAAAAAGGCTGGGACACACAAAGACTTAAGAGACCTTATTAGGATGCCATCCAAGTTGAATAGTCCGCTAGTTATTTCACTTAAGAAATCCCAAAAAGTTTTTTTCTTTAAATCTGTTTCTTCTCCACAATTTGAGCAATATTGCTGAGAAGGTTTTAGTTCAGATTCACAATTGAAACACTTTTTATTATAATGTAGCTGCCCCATAAAAGCTAGAACATTTCTTTAACTTCTTCATACACTTTTCTAATTCCATCTTCTAATGAAACTTTAGCTTCCCACCCTAATTGATTTAACTTGGACACATCAAGCAATTTGCGAGGAGTACCATCAGGCTTGCTTAAATCGTGGGCTATTTCTCCTTCATACCCCACTATCTTTTTAATTAATAATGCTAAATCAAGAATGGTAATATCTTTTCCTGTTCCAATATTAACTAATCCTTTTTCATTATAATTTTGCATGAGATACCAACAAGCATCTGCCAAATCATCCACATGTAAAAACTCTCTATATACTTTCCCTGTTCCCCACATGATTACTTCAGGAGAATTATTTTGTTTTGCTTCGTGAAATTTACGAAGTAATGCAGGTAGAACATGAGATTTATTTAAGTCATAATTATCATTAGGACCATAGAGATTCGTAGGCATCACAGAAATAAAATTACAACCATATTGAGCTCGATAAGCGTCGCACATTTTAATACCTGCAATTTTTGCAATGGCATAAGGCTCATTTGTTGATTCTAATTCTCCTGTAAGTAGGTAATCTTCTTTAAGGGGTTGGGGTGCCAATTTAGGATAAATACAAGAAGAGCCTAAGAAGAGTAATTTTTCAACATTATTTTGATAAGCAGCATTAATAATGTTATTTTGAATCATTAAATTATCATAAATAAAATCAGCTCTATATGTATTGTTAGCTAGAATTCCACCGACTTTTGCGGCTGCGAGAAATACATAATCTGGTTTTTCGGATTGAAAAAAATGATTTACAGCTGCTTGATTTCTCAGGTCTAAGTCTTTGGAAGTCCTAGTAATGATATTATTATATCCTAATGATTCTAATTTTCTTTTTAGTGCGGAACCTACCATTCCGCGATGTCCTGCTATGTAGTATTTTTTTGATTGCATTATTATTATTAATATAAAAAGTAAAAATTAATTAGACGTTATTACGAAAAGTTTTTTATGAAAGATAAATTAGTATTTTTAATTATAGTCTAGGCATTACTCGAAAAGCATAGCCTTAGCTATGTTTGAGAGGAATAACGAAGAATATCATTAAAAAGACAATTTAGCTATAATCAATTTTTCGTAATAACGTCTATTTTACTCAAATTCATTTTTAATATCAAAACCAGCATTTTTCAAAAGAGCATCTTTTTTAAACAAGTCTATATCTGATTGTACCATTTCTTTAATCAATGCATCCAAATCATATTCTAACTCCCAGCCTAGTTGAGCCTTAGCTTTAGTAGGGTCACCTATTAATAGCTCCACTTCAGTTGGTCTATAATATTTAGGGTCAACGGCCACTACTACTTTTCCTTTTTCCAATTGATAATCGGGGTGAGAACAAGAAACTACTTTAGCGGTTTCTCCTTCACCTATTCCTTCAAATGAGAGTTCTACACCGACTTCTTTAAATGCCATTTTTACAAAATCCCTGACGGTATTGGTTATTCCTGTAGCGACTACATAATCATCTGCTTGTTCTTGTTGAAGCATGAGCCACATCATATTTACATAATCTTTGGCATGTCCCCAATCACGCTTAGCATCTAAATTCCCCAAGAAAACAGCATCTTGTAGACCTAAGGCGATTTTAGCGACTGCTCTTGTTATTTTTCTTGTAACAAATGTTTCACCTCTTAAGGGTGATTCATGATTAAAAAGTATCCCATTAGAAGCATGCATTCCGTAAGCTTCGCGATAATTTACGGTAATCCAATAAGCATATAACTTAGCTACAGCATAAGGGGATCGTGGATAAAATGGTGTTTTTTCAGATTGAGGGACTTCTTGTACTAAGCCATAGAGTTCTGAAGTAGAGGCTTGATAAAATTTAGTCTTTTTCGTTAAATCTAAGATTCTAATAGCCTCTAGAAGTCTCAATGTACCCAAAGCATCAGTATCAGCGGTATATTCAGGAGAATCAAAACTCACTTTTACATGAGACATAGCTCCTAAATTATATATTTCATCAGGTTGTACTTCTTTGACAATACGTATTAAATTGGTAGCATCGGTAAGGTCACCATAATGTAAAATAAAATTTCTATTCTTTTCGTGTGGATCTTGATACAAGTGATCTATCCTAGCCGTATTAAATAAAGAACTTCGTCTCTTAATTCCATGTACTTCGTATCCTTTTTCAATTAATAACTCAGCAAGATACGCACCGTCTTGTCCTGTAATACCTGTAATTAAAGCTTTTTTCTTCATTAATTTTTTTTTATTAAAAGACGTTATTGCGAAAAATTGATTATAGCTAAATTGTCTTTTTAATTATATCCTTCGTTATTCCTCTCAACCATAGCTAAGTACACTGTAACATAAATAAAATTGTATTTTGAAAGAGCATTTTATTCTGA
>JAHDBK010000429.1 GCA_020630455.1 Saprospiraceae bacterium | reverse complement strand
GATAATTCTCAATTGTGGATAGGACTTAACGGAACTTATGACAACCGATTAGGCGGTGACCTTACAAAAATAAATGACGGGGAAGGTGGCATTCATCAATTTTCAGAGAGGAACACATCTACTCGATTAAGTACGCAAGCCGTCTATGAAAATCAGGTGAAGGAAAATGGATTTTTGCAAATCAAAAATAGTGTATCCTACTTTGATAGAGCGTTGAGTTCTACCAATCTGAATTTTTCGGGCAAGCAATGGAACTCATTTACAGAGGCAAATTACAGTTTTGGTAATAAGAAGTCAGATTGGATTATTGGAGCAAATATTTACAGCGATGATTTTGAAGAGCAAAATTCTATCAATCCTCGAAATCAAAGTAATGTGACAATTGGAGCATTCGGAAATAATACAACTGATTTTTCAGATAAATGGGTTTTAGAAAGTGGTTTTCGTACAGATTACTCGCCTGATTGGGGCGTGTTTGCCTTGCCAAGAGTTTCCTTATTATGGAAGGCAACTGACAGATTTTCAAGTAGGCTTGGTGGAGGTCTTGGATATAAAATACCTGATATATTTACGGAAGAAGCCGCACAACTGAATTTTCAAAATGTACTGCCAATTGATAAAGACAATATCAATGCGGAACGGTCTTACGGATTGAATTTCGACCTTAATTACAGGGGAACGATTGCGGATAAAATCACTTTTTCAGTCAATCAATTATTCTACTTGACGAGTATTGATAATGCCTTGCTTTTGAACAGTCTGCCAAACGGAAATTTCCAATTTGAGAATGCAGACGGAAATGTTCTTAGCAAAGGATTGGAAACCAATCTGAAATTCACCTATAAAGATTTTCGGTGGTTTTTGAACTACGCATTTATCAATGCCACGTTGAATTATTTACCTAACAATCCGCAAAAACCGCTGACTGCAAAACACAATGCAGGAAGCGTTTTGATGTACGAAAATGAAAAGTGGCGAATTGGGTACGAAGCATATTACACAGGCAAACAGCTTCTGAGTGACGGAACTTCAACCGATGATTTTGTAATTATGGGCTTATTAATCCAGAAACATTTTGATTGGGGAAGTCCGTTTATCAACTTCGAGAACTTTACAGATAGAAGACAAGCAAGATTTTCAAATGAAGTTTCGCCACCACACGAAAGTCCGATTTTTAACGAAATCTATGCACCAACAGACGGATTTATTTTTTCGGCAGGGGTTGTCCTAAAACCATTTGGCAATCATCACCATGAACATCATTAAATCGGTCTAAAAATAGTGCAAGACTTAGCAGAAAGAAATTGTTGTTAGGTCTTGCCATTTTATTCTCAATCAAAAATTATTTTCAATGATTTTATTCATATATCTCATCATCTATTTTTTATTCGTTTTCGTGATAAGGTCATTTTTGCTTTGGAAAAGAACGGGCGTTAATCCGTTGACCTTTAACAAAACTGATGACGCTCACGGGTTTAACGGGAAGGTATTTACGGTAATCACGTTTTTGGAATTGATAGTAGTAGGAATTTATGCCTTTAAAAATAATTGGTATGACTATTTGCTACCTTTTTGGTATTTGGAGCATCCAATTTTAATTAAGATTGGTTGGGGTTTGCTCATATTATCCTTAATTTTAGTTTGGATTGCACAAAGCCAGATGTCAAACTCTTGGCGAATTGGAATTGACGAAAAAAATAAAGCAAAATTAGTTACTTCGGGAATGTTTTCAATTTCGAGAAATCCAATATTTTTAGGAATAATGATAGCTAATATTGGATTGTTTCTCGTGTTGCCAAATGCTTTCACTCTATTGATAGTTTCGTTGTCAACAATAAGTATCAATACTCAAATCAGATTGGAAGAGGAATTTTTAAAGCGTGAATTTGGGGCTGAATACGAAGATTACTTAAAGAAAGTAAGACGGTGGATTTGAAATTAAAAAGAAGAAAAGAAGCCAGCCGAGAACAAAGGCTAAAACGGCAATAGCCCCTATGCGGGGCTACTGCGTTTAGCCAGACCGTTCTGTCCCATTAAGAAAAATTCAAATATCATTAAGTAAATCTTTAGGAGAGACTTCTAAAACAATAGCAATTAAAAACAGAGTTTCTATTGATGGTTGCATATCATTAGTACACCACCTCGAAACAGTAGATTTATCTTTATTAACTTTTTCAGATAACCATTTGCTCGATTTCTCCTTTTCTGCAAGAACAACTTTTATTCTATTATATTTTTTCTTTGAATTTCTTTTCACGAAATATAAATTGCGTTTTACGAAACTTTGTTATATATTTACGAAATCTAATCAAATGTAAATGAATTTTGGCATTTGAAAAGGTTTACTTTGCATAAAACAAAGTAAATCATTATGTCAGAGATTAAAAATAAACTTGGAGAGGTTTTAAAAAGATACTCAGAAAGTTTTTCAATTAAGATTTACACAGATGATTATAACGATACAGATGTACTAATGAATGCATTTGGAGTTACTCAAGAATTGAAGAGTGAAAACAAACAATACTGGGGAAGAGAGCTCGGAAAATGTTGGGAAAATCTCATTAGAGATTTATTTGAAGCTACATGTGAAGACTTTGCTCCTCCAAAAAGATTTGGTGCTGACGAACCAGCAGATTTCTTTGTAGGAAATGATGCAGTTGATACAAAATATAGAGTTGGTTCTGGTGATTCTGGAACTTTAAAGAAGTTTGAGCAATATGGTAAACTACTTCAAAAAGAAGGATTTAATCCAATATTCTTATTCTTAAGAACTGATAATTTAAGAGCTGCTTTAAGTAAGATGGATGCAGGAGGTTGGACAAAACTAATGGGCGATGATGCCTTTGCATATATTTTAGAGAAAACAAAATTTGATTTAAAAGCATGGTTGATTGCTTTGGAAGAATCGGGTACTTACAAAATTGATAGAAATGAAACTTGAAAAAAATAAAATCTATTCAGGAGACTGTATTAATGTAATGAAAGAATTTCCAACTGATTCAATTGCTTGTTGCATTACAGACCCTCCATACAATTATGAATTTATTGGACACAAATGGGATGATTCAGAAGTTAAACGTAGAACAGATAGAGTACAAGATAAGAATAACAAAACTATGGTTAAAAATATTCCCTATGGTAGCGGTTTGGCGGGGGGAGTAAGAAATAAAAGATGGTATGAAAGAAATAGAAAAAATGACCTTGATTACATGAAATGGTGTCAATTATGGACAGATGAATTATTCAGAGTTTGCAAAGCAGGTGCTCCTGTAGCAGTATTTAATAGTAATAGGTCTATTGCACATGTACAAATTGCTTTAGAGAATAGTGGCTTTTATACAAGAGACTTACTCGTTTATAGAAGAAACTCTGGTATTCCAAGAGGACTTAACCTAGAAAAAAAGCTAGAAAAAATGGGAAACCCTGATTCTAAGAACTGGAAAGGATGGCATAGTGCTTTTAGAAATGAATGGGAAGCTATTGTTTTAGTTCAGAAACCATTAATGAATAACTATTGGAATACATTACAAACCACTAATGTTGGAATATTTAAAACTGTAAATGAAGATGGTTCTTTTCAATCAAATATATTAGAAAATCTTAGCAAAAAAGATAAATCAGAAAACTATAAACATTGTACAGTTAAGCCACTTGGACTTATAAAAAAATTAGTAGATACTCTGGTTCCACCTCATAAAGACAATATTGTTTTTGACCCATTTGCAGGAAGCGGAACAACTTTAGTTGCAGCATCAGAATTAGGATTTAATTATATCGGAATTGAGATAGAAGATAATTATATTCCAATAATTGAAGAAAGAATTGAAAAATCGAGGTTAGAAAAACAAATGAATCCAACTCTATTCTAAAGAGGAAAATAAAAAACGGGACAGAACAAAGGCTAAAATGTCAATAGGCTCCATTCGTCGCCTACTGCATTTAGCCAAACCGTTGCCTGCAAGCAAAAAGAAAATAAATGACGAAAAATGAAGTTGAAATATG
>JAHDBK010000004.1:16812-24273 GCA_020630455.1 Saprospiraceae bacterium | reverse complement strand
CCATTTAAAAATATATTTTCTCTCCCTGTAAGTTCTGGGTGAAAACCTGTACCTACCTCTAATAATGAAGCTACTCTTCCTCTCGCTTTAATATATCCTTCTGTTGGCGGAGTAATTTTAGAAAGTATTTTAAGTAAAGTACTTTTTCCTGCACCATTTCTACCAATAATACCTATGCTTTCCCCTGGGTATACATCAAATGAAATATCTTTTAATGCCCAAAAAGTATTCTTTTCATCATTTGTCCTATTGAAAAGATTTTTTGTTCCTTGAATTACTTGATCACGAAGTGATAAGTATCTCTGTTTTTCTCCTCCAATTCTATATTGTTTGCCAATATTTCTTACCTCTAGTATTGGTTTCAATTGATTGTGTTTATTTTAATATTTAAAATAAGATTTTATTTTTTTTATCATGTTCTTTTTGCCATTATCTAACATGACTTTCTTTTCTGAATTTTCATCTCCACCCCCATCCAATGGATGTTGTGTGTGAATTAGGCTCACATTACTAAAAGGCTTATTGACGATATCATCAACATTATCAGGCAATATTGTATAGACTAGGTTTTGTTCTATACGACCTAGATATTTGTAATCATTTTCAAAAACTATGTTATTAATTGCTTTTTGATGTTTTTGGCTATCTGATTCTATTAATAATACCTTTGGACAATATTTATTAAAATTTAGTCCTTTTAATGCTTCTACTTCATAGCCTTCAATATCTATTGATAAAAAGTCAATTGTTTTTACTTCCAGTTCATCAAAAATAGTGGTCAAGGTTTTTTGAGGTACTTTTTGAAGGCTAAAACCATCAAACCATTGACGGTATTTTCTCTCGAATTCCTTTTCTTTACTCTTGTCCAAGGTAGAAAGACTCCCTCTTGAATTGGCATAAAAAGTAACCTCGTCCTTGTCATTAGCTCCAATTGCAGCATGAACTATTTTGGATTGTGGCCTATTTTGACGAAGCAATTGAATATAGTCTGTATGTGCTTCAATACATATCCCATTCCATCCTTTTTCTTCAAAATGTAAGGTATTGCTAAATCTTTTGCCATCTATACAACCCACTTCAACAAAAAAGCCATTTGCTTTATTTTTGAATATTTGATTGATTATAAAATCTTCTCCATTTTGTGAATAGAAGTGCTGCAAAAGTAATATATTTTCAGTTAATTATTTGATTTTGATAAAAATCTACATGCTTTATTTTCATCAAACCATAATTAAATGGTTTTTCTTCTATGCTTGATTTATCGAAAGCATCTGTGATTGTAAATTGTAAAGCCCCTACTATATGGTCAGCAGGAATAGAATTGACTCTGCATCCTAGTGTAATTTGATAAGTATTAGGGTTTAATAATAAATCTTTAATAGTAAAAGATGCTTTGATATTATTGCTTTTATTATAATGAAAAAAAGGAGAAATATAACTGGCTATTCGCGTTTCATCTAAGGATTCTATTCCTAAAATTAGCTCTATATTTTTACAATCTACATTGGTTTGGTATTCGAGTTCTATCGTGAAATTTTCACCGAACTTGATATTATTTCTCTTTTCACCAGATTCACTTTGTATTCTTACTTTTTTAAAACTAATATTTTTGTTTAGAAAAGATTTTCTAATATGATTATGTAAATCAATTTCGTAAGAATTGATACCATCTATATTTTTAAGATAATGATTAATAACGTCAACTGTTTTGCCTTCGTATTTTAATTTTCCTTTTTCTAATAATATTCCTTTATTGCAAAGTTTTTGAACGGCACCCATATTATGACTCACAAACAAAATCGTTCTTCCACTCTTGCTTACTTCACTCATTTTGCCTAAACATTTTTTTTGGAATGCCGCATCTCCTACAGCAAGGACTTCATCTATGACTAGTATTTCTGGCTCTAAATGTGCTGCTACTGCAAAAGCCAATCGCAATTGCATACCTGATGAATAATGTTTCAAAGGAGTATCTAAAAACTTTTCTACACCAGAAAAATCTACAATCTCATCAAATTTTTGATTGATTTCATTTTTGCTTAGACCTAAGATAGAACCATTGAGATAGATGTTTTCCCTTCCTGTAAGTTCGGGATGAAAACCTGTACCTACTTCTAACAATGAAGCTACTCTTCCTCTTGCTTTGACAAAGCCAGTTGTAGGGGCTGTGATTTTTGATAAAATTTTAAGTAAGGTACTTTTACCTGCTCCATTCCTTCCTATGATTCCAATGCTATCTCCTTGGAATACATCAAATGAGATATCTTTTAATGCCCAAAATGTATTTTTAGATTTATCTGTTTTTGAAAATGTATTTACAATTTGATCCCTTAAAGAAAGGTATCTACGATTTTCGCCACCAATATTATATTGTTTTCCTATGTTTTGTATTTCTAATATGGCTTGCAAAATATATTTATCTTAGTTTTTATTAAACATTTAATTAAAAAGAGAAGCTAATTTTTGTTCATCTTTGAAGATAAGATTTGAGTATTCGATTATTAAATTTTGAATAAATAATTCATAAGACTCTTTAAAGATGATTTTGTTTTTTTGATAGTCTTTATTTCTAGGAATTATTTTATCGTCATAATACGTTTTCTTTTTAATTGCTTCTTTGTCGATTGATGAAGCTATTTTTATTAATCGTTTTTCATCCCAATTCAAATCAAAAAAAGAACATACTTTTTGAAACTCATTAGAAAGGTCATTTTGTAAATTTTCATATTTAATAATGAGTTTTTTTTCTGTAAAATTTTCATTAAACAACCAATGAATTAAATGTCCTGTATATTGTTGTGTCCAAAAGTGAATTAAATTTTTATCATTAATATTTTGATTGTAATAATTCAATTGAGAATAAATAACATCAGTGGGATTTCTGTAAAGATAAACTACCTTTTTTTTTTGAGTATTTAGATTTAAATCGTGAGTATGAAAAAGTAAATAATTAGAATTATTATGATTAAAAAAAGAGCGAATTAAAAGGGGCCTATCACTATATTTTTCTAAAATAAAACGAAACCAATGACTTCCTGTTCTTGGAAAAGAAACTAAAAAAGGAAAATTAGGTTCATCAATAATTCTCTGTACCTTTTGAACATTCTCATAACCTTCTAAGGTGAAATTATTCCATCGCGTTTTTATTTTTGAAATGAGAGAAGGCAATTTATATTACTTTTTTATTTTTTGTTGATATCTTCTTAATGCATCATATTGTAAAAAAATATATCCACTAAAAAAGATACTCAAAAACAAGCCTCTAAATCCTTCTAGGTAGCCTTTTTTTAAAAAAAAAGATGATACAAATGCTCTAAAAGAATGGTCTATTTGTTTAAAAAAATGATATCTTTTTCCATCTTCGTATTTGTCCTTTGCTTCAACTCTAATATAGCGACAATGTTTTTCAAAAAGCATTTTATAATCTCTCATCCAATAATGGTGAAGTACGTTTTCACCTTTTCTAGTAATTCTAATCACTTTATATCCTTCAATTAATTTAAACTTAAATTGTGAACGATCTTGAATTATAATTCTATTTCTATTAACTAAAATATTCTTATATCCATTCCTTCCTCCCCAATAAGTTCCTTTTAATGCTTTCCCTTTAAAATAAAATTGCCAAGGAACTAAAATTTGGCATACTTGCTTATCTATTCCTTGTTCAAATAATTCTATAATTTCTAATGCAAGTGTTTGGTCTACAACTTCATCTGCATCTATAAAAAATATCCAATCGTGTTTTGTTTTGTCTTTTACCCAATATTGCTGTTTTTCAACATAGGGAGCTTTGGGTCGAGAAATCACTTTTGTAGCTAGTTTATTTCCAATTTCTATAGAATTATCTTCCGATTCTAAATCAATTAAAATTATTTCATCGCAAAATTGTAGTGCTCCCAAACAATCTTCAAGCAAAAAACCTTCATTACATGAAACAACTACAGCTGATACTGGTATTTTTTTCAAACAACAATTAGGCTAAATCTGCAAAATACGATTCTGTTTTTCTAAAAACATAAATTCCTAAAAAGAATAATATAGTCGCAGACACTACACTTATACCTATTAAATCCCATTCAATCGGCATATTTGTAAAAGCAGCCCTCCCTAAATTGATTGCTCCTGTCATTGGATTAACTGCTAATGCATATTTTGCCCAAATTACGTCTTCAAATATAGAAACAGGAAAAATAACTGGAGTTACGAATAATAAAAATTGCAACATAAATGGTATTACATATCTAAAATCTCTATACTTTACATTTAATGCCGCTAAAAAACTACCTAGTCCAAAAGTACTTAAAATAGTAAGACAAATGGCTAGTGGTAGTAATGTGACTAGCTTTAAATAATCTATTGTAAATTTAGGAACTGTAAATTCATAAAAGACTAGAATTCCTATAAAAACGACTAAAGCCATTAAAAAATCAAATAATGAAACTAAGATACTTGACATAGGAATAATTAGTCTAGGAAAATATATTTTTTTGATAATATTAGCATTAGTCACCATACTATTACCTGCACCACTTAATCCCGTATTAAAAATATTCCACAATAAAAGTCCACTAAAATAAAATATAGGTGCAGGAATATCATCTGTAGGAACATCCAAAGTTCTTGAAAAGAATACAACAAAAATCATCATCATGACAAAAGGTTGCAGTACAGCCCATAGAAAGCCAAGAAGTGTTTGTTTATATTTTACTTTTACGTCACGCCAAGTAAAGAAATAAAATAATTCCTTATAAATCCAAAGCTCCTTTAAATTTAATGAAAACCGACCTGGCGGTTTAATCATATATTCTATTGGATTGTTTTTTTCAGACATCTTAATTAATTTATAAAAATAACATTGGGTTGTGATCTACTACAATGACTTGACCACATAGATAATGTATTGGCTCCGCAATCACAAATTAAAAGCCAATCTCCTTCGTTTATTGTAGGTAGTTGAATATTCTTTTTTAAAAAATCACCTGAAAAACAAAGAGGACCACCTATATCGTACTCTCTATATTCTCCTTTTTTGATTTCTACTTTATTATTTAGGATAAACATTCTATGAAAAGGAGGAGAACTACTATAAATTTCTCTTAAAAACAAATCTGCTCCTACATGTGTCAAAGCTATATTGGGGGTCGTATAATCTAATACATATTCAATTTTACTGAGTACAAATGCTGAATGTGATTGAACAAATCGTCCATACTCTGTTATGATATCATAATTAGTGAATAAATTAGGACAATATTGGTTCAGCAAGTCAACAAATGGAGCTAAGCTAGCTTGTATTCCTTCATCAGTCTTAGCGGGGAATCCGCCACCAATATCTATAAATTGAATAGTTCCTTTTTTGATTGTGTTGATTTCTTCGGCTAAATCATATACTTTTTTTATGGCTTTGGCATGCTCTTCTATTTTGCTAATTTCAGAACCTGCATGTATGTGTAAGCCATTAACATTATTATAATTTATAATAGCTTCAATAATTTCTTTTTTTAATGAAATAGGTACTCCAAACTTTGAATTTTGAGTGCTTACATTAAAAATTTCAGGAGAAGAAATATCGCTCAAAGGATTAATTCTCAATCCTATATTTAAATCATTTGCATCTTTTAAACGCTTTAACTCAGAAAGAGAATTGGCGTTGAGATACATTCCTTTATAATTTGAATTGCAATAGTCGATTTCTTCTTGTGTCTTTACAGGCGAATCAAAAACAATCTTATGATTTGGACAAGCTGCCTCCTTTGCTAGTTGTACCTCTTCAAATGATGCCGCTTCCAATCCATGTCCTTTTTCTACAATTTTTTGTAATACTTGTGGAATATTATTTGATTTGATGGCGACGGCATGTAATACATCTGAGGGATATACTTCTTCAAGGTGTTGTAGCCTTTTGTTTAAAATTTCAAAAGAATAAAAATAAAATGATTTATCTATTAAAAATAAAGAAAATTCTTTATTTTTTCTTTTTATTATATTAATATAATCATCTAATTGATAACGATATAATGTATTTGTATCTGTAATAATCACCTAATATTTAAATATAATCTAGAGGAAATCCCCTGCTGCTAAATCTAAAATTTGAATGAGTTTTTTATCATTTTCAAATCTTATATTTTCTTCTTTTTTTAATAATTGATAAATATTATAAGCACCTATTGCTACTCTAATGAATGCTCCGCATCCGTATTTTACAGGTTGCCCCATAAATATTTTTTTAAATTTACCAATATTATGTTCAGCTCCAACAACTACTTTATAAAATACTTTTAAGTCCTGATAGCTCATATAAGTACCGAAACGAGTTTTGACTCTAAAAGAGATGATGGATTGATTGGTTTTTTCTTGATGAGGCATGAGTTCTAGATATTCACTTTGAGCAATGAACTCAGCTACACTTTTATTCCATGTTTCAATTATATTATTAATATTTTCTCTTGGAATTTGATTAAAGCGTTCCATTTCATTTAGAGCAATTTCCCATCTTAGTCCAAGTCCTTTATTCACTTCTTTTCTAAAATGATTTTTAAAATTTGAAAATTCATTAGTAAAATCATAATAAGAAAAAACATCACTAAATCCTCTTAAATATTTTGTATCAACACTTGCTTCATTAATTTTTTTACAAAGTGGTTTAGGAACGAGCATAACCCCACAAAAAGGAGGAGCCATATAAAATTTAGACCCTGTAATCATGACCATACAACCCATTTCTAAAAGGTGATTAACTAGCCTTTTTGAATTCCTGAATTGACATAAGTCCACTACCCACATTACTTCATCACTAAGAGGAGGAATAACCGAAATATCATCTTCTATTCCAGATTTGCTCCCAATAACTAAAGCACCTATTTTTGATTTATTAGGATCCTTATTGAGGATATCACTAATTGAATCGCTGTGTTTAGCAATACTTCCATCGTCGTTTCTGGCCTTAAAGCGAGCCATACTTATATCGTAAATTGGATTAATATCATCCCCAACTTCTTGCTCTTCTCCAAATTGGTTACGAGCCGCATAGTATTTCCCAAGGTAGGCCATTTGGCTTCCTGAACCTAATTCTTCAGGGCAAGTAAGAATGAGTAATGTTTCTTTTTGAGGGTATAAAACTTTTGAAAACAAGGGAGGTATATAAGCTAAATCACTTCCTGAAGGAGCGAAGATTAAACCAAAGGCATCATTCCCTTCATAATTCAATAGTTTTTTTATCCTATTCGCCTGTTCTTCTCTAGTTTTTATAATACTATTTTTATCCTTAAACTTTTCTTCATTATCTAAGACTTTAGCAGTTAAAGGATTGAGTGTAGAACAGGTGCAAGAGCCTCTGTTGAATAGCTCTTCATAAATTGATGCGTTTACGTGATATTTGTTGTTTCCGCTTGGAAGTATGTCTAACCTTTCATCACCTCCTTCAAATATCCAATCTACCATTTCAGAAACTGTTTGCAT
>JAHDBK010000004.1:0-16712 GCA_020630455.1 Saprospiraceae bacterium | reverse complement strand
GCTTTAAAAGTACCTGCGGTAATAATAGTAGTATACACTTTATTAATCTCTTCTAAAGATTCTTTATCACCACCTGAAACTACTTTTAAAATAGTTGAAATTGTTCTTTTTTTGTCTCCTGGATTAATTCGTTCAGGAGAATACCCATATTTGAAGTCTACATTTCGTTTAAGTCTTGATAATTCTTCTACTATTGGCAAGCAATCTTCTTCGGTACATCCAGGGTAAACAGTTGATTCATAAATAACATAATCACCCTTTTTTATATTTCTGCCTACTGATTTAGAAGCGGAAATAAGGGGACTTAAATTCGGTATCTTATGTTCATTAATATCAGTAGGAACAGCAATAATATAAAAGTTCGCATTCTCTAAATCACTTTCATCTGAAGTAAAAATGATTTCTTTATTATCAAAAGCAGTACTATCTAATTCTTGAGAAGGGTCAATTCCTTTTTTCATTAAATTGACCCGTTCTGAATTGATATCAAAGCCTATTACTTTAAAATATTTGGCAAATTCTAGGGCTATAGGTAAACCGACATAACCTAATCCAATAACGGCTATTGAATATTTCTTTTCTATTAATTTTTGATACATGGAGATAATGCTTCGCCTAAGATAAGTCACAAAAATTTGCGTCTATCTTGCTTGGGTAATTTGTTAGAGAGTGTAAATATAATATACATTTAGGTAATTTAAAAATTCCAATTAACTCCTAATCTTCCAAGAAATTGATTTCCTTGTAAAAATTCAGGAGCATAGAGTTTATTATCATCTGTTATTTTTGAAGACATTAGGTTCAGCTTAATATATAAATCATGTATAAGCTCGTATTGAGCAGATAGTCCAATCTCTGTTCTTTCATAAATAGTTCTTTCTAAAAAAGGAACACCAGAGAAACCTCCAAAATTATTTGAATAACCATAATCTTCGGGTCCTTTTTTAGCATTGAGGTAATAGATTCTACAATTTAATTTGGGAATAGGTTTGTAATGAATTGCTAAATAAATTTCTTGAGCATTTTGTCTCAAATAATGTCCTATATTATAATCGCTTTGTGTAAAGGTAATGGTTTCTAATCCATGTTCATAAGCATAAGGATTAGAACGAGTATATTCTGCTACTATTCCTATATTGGACTTGGCTATATTGTATGAAGAAACACCAATTTTAAAACCCAATTGATTTCTATTTTCATCTTTATCAAAGAAGGTAGAAAATTTCATTTCATCAATGAATAAGGTAGCATAAATATTGAAGTATTTAATATTTCTAGTATTGATATCAAAAAATAATTGTCCATTTTGCCCTGCTCTATTAGATTGACCACTAAGTGCATGATCAGATGATCTATAAAAGAAGAATGGAATAAAATAAGAAGGATGGAATCCTACATCAGAATAAACCGTTGAATTTCCAAAAGAAACATATAAATGCTTTATAGGACGTACTGTAAACATGTTAGCGACTAAAAATTTATTATGATATACCAGCCTCTCTCCATTAGCTGCCTGGTATGTTCTTACACTATCCACTACATTTGAGTTGAGCCAACCATGGATATAATTAAATTCTAGCCATTTAGTTGGTTTAACATTAAGTTTAATGTGAGGTATTGCTGGAAAATTTCCAGCAAATATATTGGATTGTCTAAAAGAATTCCCCCATTTGAATTGGTCTTGAATGATGGCGGCAGTACCCCATTTCCAGCTATATGTAATACCTCCTCTTACTTCGCTAAAGTCAGTTACTTTTTTAACTCTATTTGGTCTGTTGACTCCTACTTGTATTTCATTAAAATATTGAGGTGAAATCCACTCTTCATTTTCTGATACATCCCTAAAACTAAAGTAAGCAGCCCATTTTTTTCCTAGATAAGTATTAACTTCTCCTCCATAATATCTTCTATAGACATTTTCAGTAGCCAAATAATCAAAGCCTACTACAGGATTTACTGTTATTTGGAAATGAGGACTACTATAAAAAAAAGCGTCTAATCTTTTTTCTTCTGTTTTGTTAAATAGTGTTTTTTTAGAAAATGCTTTTTGAGATTGGTATAGTGTATCCCATTCATTTCTCTTTAGTTCTTTATTATAATCTCTAAAGAAAAAATCAAGTTCTTTTTGTTGCCTTGAATTAAGTTGTTCTCTTCGGCTATCTAGTTCAACTAATTTTTCAGCTATGAATTGTCTAGAATATGGATAAATAACTGTATTAATATCGATTAAATTTTGTGCTGCTGTTTCATTTAAAAATTCATAGATTGAATTTTTTGAAATGTGTTGGTAAACGTCTTGAGCATTTGTATTATTAAGCAATACAACACAAAAGAAGATAAATATATAATTTCTCATAATCATAAAAATTAAAATGCGTTTTCTTCTCCTTTAAAAACATTAAAAACTGTTAAGAAAACAATTTTTATATCTAATAAAAATGTCCAGTTCCTAAGATACCATACATCGTGTTTAGTTCTACCTTCTATGGCTTCTTTGGTTTCTGTAGGTCCTCTAAAACCATTAACTTGAGCCCATCCAGTAATACCTGGTTTGGTATAATGTCTTAAGATGTATTCTTCTAGTTCATTTTGAAATTGGATGTCATGGCTTACAGCATGAGGTCTTGGTCCAACTACACTCATATCTCCTTTCAAGACATTAAAAAATTGAGGCATTTCATCAAGGTTTGTTTTTCTCATTATTTTACCAATTTTAGTTATTCTATCATCGTCTTTTTTTGCTTGGACTACTTTGTGGTCTTGATGGACTACCATAGACCTAAATTTGTGGCAAACAAACTCTGAGTTTCTATATCCAATTCTTTTTTGATTAAACAAAACAGGACCTCTTGATTCTCTTTTTATTAAAAATGCTAATAGAGGATATAACCATGATAAAATAAAAATAATTATTAATGAAGAAAAAATAATATCAAATGTTCTTTTTAAAACTCTATTTCTAATACGTGCAATATTTTCATCTTTTACAGATAAAATAGGAAAACCATTGTGTATTTCCATTTTTACTCCTCTAGATAATAACTCTACTTCTAATGGAATAACTTTAAAATCTACAAAATTCAACAAAGAAATATTCATCAGTTCTCTCAACTCTTTTCCTGTTAACTCATTTGATGCGTATAAGATTAAGTTAATTTTACGTTCTTTTATAAATTCTAAAATATCTTTTATTTCTCCTAATTTTGGATATTTCTCTGGTATACTTTTGCCAAATGCTCCAAGACAATTTACTTTATGTAAATGGGATGCTGAGATTGTAGCTTCTACGTCTGATAAAACATTGGAGTTTCCAATAATTACATAATTTAAAGTACCAATTTGCTTCATACTTGGCAATAGTCTATTCAGTAAAAACCTTCCCCAAAGGAGTAAAAAGAATAGAAAAATATAAAATGACATCAAGTAGAAATAATCAATATCAAATAAAAGAAAATAAATTAAAGAAAAGCCAAAAAAGTGTAATACGTAATTATTGAGTACGGATTCAATCTCAACTCTAAATGTGGTATATTCAAATCTGCCATATAATTTATTAGCAACAGATAGTGTTGCAAACCATAATAAATTGACAATAACTAACAAAGTAGCTATATCTTTATTAATGGCACTTGAACCATACATCAAATAGGAAACTATAGTAAAGGCAGTATTAATACCCAACAAGTCAATTAAGATCCTTACTATTTTTTTTGAGTGAAGCATTAAATTTATAATTGTTCTCTTTTATATAATTGCAATGATTGAGTTAAGCATTCATCATATTGGTCTGTGATAGTTTCCCAACTATATAAATTTTTAATTTTATTAATATTATTTTTTAAATAATTTGCATAATCCTTCTTTAGAGTAAAGTTCTTTATTATATCACTTACTTTATCTTCAGTATCAAAATAAAATGCATCTTGATTTAAAATAGCTTTATTAAAATCGTTGTCATTAGCACAAATTAAAGCATTGCTAGCCATAGCTTCTAATAACGAAGGGTTTGTACCACCTACAGAATGACCATGAAAATACAATTTAGAAAAATATCGTAGATTATCTAAATGATTACCATTATATATTCCTCCTAAAAATTGTATTCTAGTATCATTTTTAAATTTATCCTTTAAATAGTTACCATATTTTGTATTATGTTTTCCAACAACTATAAAAGGTTCTTCTATTGTTGTTTTATTAAATCCAGACAATATAGTATCAATATTATTTTCAGGTTCTAATCGGGCTATTAGCATATTGTATGAATAGGCATTGAGAGAGTACTCTTTTAAAATGTTTTCATTTGGTTCTGAAAAAACATAAGCTCCGTATGGTATGTAGCTAGATTGAGCATTGTACGTTTTTTCTAGATAGGTTTGGATGCCAATTGAGTCTGAGATTAAGAAATGACTGGTATTTACACCCAATTTTTCTGCGAATTTTAAAAAATTTTGGACTTTTTTAGAGTATTTGGATCTTTTCCATTCTAGTCCATCCATATTAGTAACAATAACAGATTTTTTGCTTGGAAGTAGTTTACCCCATACAGAACTACTCGTATAGCCCAATTGTAAAATTACATCAAATTTTCTCTTTCTAGAATCCAAAATACAATTTAAATCATAAATAAATTGTCCTGCTGTACCTATTTTATATTCAGGGTCAAATTTGTGAATTATATTTACACCATTCCATGTTTTTTCTTGATATGGATGATTATGTGAATTATAAACCCACACTTCATGTCCTTTATTAACTAAGCCAACAGATAAAAATTCGGCACATTGTTCAAAACCTCCATATGCATTAGGAATGCCCCTAGTACCTAGTATTGCTATTTTCATTTTGATTTCAGTCTATTTTTAAGAGAGATATATAAATATAAAAAATTACTTTTTTAAAATTTCATCGAATGTTTCAAGAATCTTTTTTTCATATACTTCTGTTGAATAAAACTCTTCAAACCTTTTCTTCCCTTCTTCTCCCATTTTTATAATATATGAAGGATTAGATAATAAATATACAATTTTAGATGCTAAATCTTTGGCATTATTTGGTTCAAATAGTAATCCTGTTTTTTTATCTACAACAATACTTTTCAAGCCACCATGTGCTGCAGCAATTACTGGTCTTGAAGCACTCATAGCTTCTATAGCCACCCTCCCAAATGGTTCAGGCTGTTTAGAAGGAACAATAATAATATGAGACCATTTAAACAAACTTTGCGGTTCTTTTGTAAATGGAAGTATTTCAACTGTTTTAGATAAATTATAGTTATCTAATAATTTAATAAGATTGTCTTTATATTTTAATTCTTTTTCATATACATCACCGACTATTTTAACAGAAATTTTAGTTTTAAATTCATCTGGAATTTCATGTATAGCCTTAATCAAAAGATCTTGTCCTTTCCAAGAATTAATTCTTCCAATAAGTAATAGGTTTAAATTGTTAATTTCTTCAATTTTATTAACTTCAGTAAAACCGTTTACTCCGTTATCTACGGTATACATACCCTTTACTTTTAGACTTTTAAATGTATTTTTAGTAGCATTTGAATTAAATATTAAATACGCATTACTTCTATTTAATATTCTTTTAAAAAAAAGAAGTTTCAATCCTTTTGGAAGTTCTCTTACATGTATAATTTTTTTTTGATTTTTATTTAATTTTAATAAAATATAGTCTAAGATAACTATTGTATTAATATATACCACATCATATTTTTTAATATTTTTTCTCCTAAAAAAAGAAAAAAGAAAAGAAAAATTTAATCTTTTGACATCACTTTTTCTAAGTATAGACATTTTTTCATAATTAATTGAGAAGTTTCCTTCTAATTGATTTATTAATTCTAAAATTGGTCCTTTACTAGGTAACACAATGTCTAAATCAAATTTTTTACTTTTTAATAAGATACTAACTGTAGTTATAAAACTTCTATCAGATCCATACAATTCATTTCCCTGATGAATTGCTATTATTTTTATATTACTCATAATTTTTTTTGAAATATGTCTTTTTTATTAGGATTGTAATTTGTATAATTGAAGTTATTGTTACAAAAAATTGATTATAGCTAAGTTAGCTTTTTATTAAAGTTTCTGTGATCTTTTAATAAAAGATAAGATAAAATTATTAAGTATATAGGGTTTTCTAATACAAATATTTTTTGGGTGGTAAAGCCCGCTAATAATATAAAAAATATTATTGGATAGGTATAATTATTAAAATTATTAAAAATTTTAATTAAAATATTTATGTAAAACAAAATTAATAAAAAAGGACTTAAAAAGAACAAAAATATGTAACTGTTATGTGGATTTATCATATGTTTATACCAACCTTTAAATACAACAACATGGGTAATATTATCTTCAAAATAACCAAAAATATAATCGTATATATTATAAAATTGTAATACGTTTTTAATCTGTTCATACCAAACTAAAGATCTTGAATGAGTAGCTTCGCTTAAAATAAGACTTAATTTTACGTTTAACCCAAAAATATTAATTGTAAACTCTGGTTTACAATATAAAAGATATAAAAGGGTTAAAAAAACACTCATAATTGTTAGCAATATTAATATAGCTGAATACTTACTCCTAATAAACACAAATACAAATGCTGAAAAAAACATGGCAACGAGAGGTGTCATCCTTGTAGTTAATAACATAGAAAAGAAAGAAATAAGAATCATCAAGAATTTAGAAAACTTGCTTTTATTATAAAATAGATTGAGTAACACAACTATCCCACTATACGAATCAATAGAAGCAGTACTTCCTTCAATACCTATTAATGTTTTAATTTCTACTATACCTAATAAAGAATCGTTAAAAACATTAAGGTCTCTAGGTGCAATATTTGGAATAATATTAAAATACAATAAATATGAAAAAAAAAGGTAGAATAGATAGGTTATATTTACAAAAGAGAGAAATTCATTTTTTTTGACATTAGAATAATATATAAGCAACGAAAGGACTAATATTTTTAAATATAGTATAACAGTATATGGGTGTAAATGGAATAAAAAACCAAATGTACAAACAAATATTATTGACAGAAACAAATAAAAATCTACTGTTTTAACGTTAAAAACAAAAATCTTCTTGCCTCGTAAAAAATAAATATAAAAAGTAATAAAGGCAATTATTCCACTACCTGATAAATAGCTAAACACATTAGAAGAAAAAGGTATTCCTATAAAAAATGAAAAATAAATAATATAAAGAATTAATAAATCGAAATACCTTCTTGTAGATAAAAAATTATGTATAGATGTCGTTTTCAGACCGTTTAAATATTTTTAATATATAATTGATAAAATAATTAAAAGAGAGGCTATAATTAAAACTGTCTTACCAAAATTTACCTTCACTTTTTAATCTTTCATAATGTTCATCATTTCGATATGCAAAAATTTTCCCAGGGTGTCCTCCACAAATGCCATATTTAGGAACATCTTTTACAACTACTGTTCCTGCTTGAATTATAGCACCTTCTCCAATTGTAATTCCAGGCATTACAATAACATTTAATCCAAACCAAACATTATCACCAATGGCTACAGGAGCTTCTTTGTAAGTATTATCATAAGGAATTGCATTTCCTTCATAATTATGGTTTTGAGTTAATATCCAACAACCTGGACCGCTATGAAAATTATCACCAATACGGACAGCCCCTTTTCCTCTAATTTTCAAACCATTCATATTTACATTGTCTCCTAAAATTGTCTTCTTATTAACTTTGACTTTTCCATTACATCTTAAATCACGACCATATTTCTCACAATTTAATTTAACAAAAGATGTATAATAAAATGTTTTAATTTTCGCGTAAATTTTAAATAACATATTATTAGTTTTTTAATTTTTTTAATTGAATATTCGAAATTTGACCTAAATAATGATATGCTTCACTTATCCTATTTTGAATTGTTTCATCAAGATGAGAAAAATCAATAATAAAAGAATCTATTTTATTTAAATTATACATTTTATTTAAATTAACTAATGCTGTAGAATAGAAGCCCGCAACAGTAACACCAGTTAAATTAATATCCAAAAATTCTAATTCTACACTATTATTTATTGTATACAAATCAATATTATCCAATTGTTTAATCTGATTTAAAAGATTTTTTGATTCTGCTCTGTGAGGTATATATTTAATTTTGGTGTTTTGATATGATTTTTGAATTTGACTTAAGTAATTCAAATAAGTATCTTGAGACAACATATTTTTATCAACAAAAGGAGAACCAATTATAATAGTTGAAAAGTTCATCTTTTTTAATGTGCTATTTTGTCTACTTTTTAATACGAAATAATTATTTTCATAAATTTTTATATTTGGGTATGCTAATAATTTAAAGCTAGTAAAAAGATTTATGTTTTTCTTATCAGAAATATTAGTTTTTAATTTATACAATATTTTAGCTATTAAACTTTTAATTTTCACGTCCTTTCTATTATCTCTAAAATCTTCTATTTTTTTTAAGCAATTTTCATAGATATGGATAGTTGACAGCCCGTCATCTAATAAAAGATATTCTTTTGCCTTTATATTTATAATAAACATTCTAGAATTCCATTGTAAAAAATCACCAATAAAAACCCTTTTAAAAGATATATAATTTGTATTTAGGTTCTTTAGAAGTGCTAAATCTTTAATAAAATTCCAAAAACCTTTTTCTTTTTTATTTATTATTATTTTATACCAATCTTTTTTATTTATGAGTTCTTGTAATTGCTGGTTACTATTGATATCATGAGACAATTTAATTACTAAAATGGCTTCAGTACTTTTTATTGAAAAAAAAGAAAGGGCTTCTATCGCGTTTATGTACTGTAATGGAGATGTAATTACAAAAAGATTCATTTATATCTAATTATTACGTTTTAATTTAAAAAAGAATAACCAAGGAAGAGGGCTATAAATACTTACTAATATAAATGCAATTAAACTTATACCTATCATTGAAATCAACGTAGCATATGCTGCTCCTATCGTCCCATATATATTTATTAGAAAATAATTTAGAATTAGATTCACAATCGCATTAGATAAGGTAAGAGTAGCTAAAACTTTATTTTTCTTTAAATAAAAAATGAAACCCGTTAATGTTTTATAAATCCCTAAAAAAGAATAGCTTAAGGCAATCCAAAAAACAAATTTAATAGAAGTCTTATAAACAGGGTTAGTAATATAATATTTAAATAGAAGTGGAGCAATCAATGATAAAACAAATGCACTAAAAATCAATAATACCCAAATTAAATAAATAACCTTTACCATTTTGACTTTATCAAAGTTTTCATTCTTTAACTTTGAAAAAAGATGTGGTGTCCAAGCCTTTTCTAATGCTGCTTGTAATATCATAATAATCATACCAATTTGATAGCCTACCATATATATACCCAACTGACCTTCAGCACACATAATATCTATAAAAAAAGCATCAGACTTATTAACTATTAAACCTCCTAACTGGTGAAAAATAAGAGGAATACCAAAAAATAGTATATTTTTAAAATGCTGTTTTTTTATACTTTTTACTACTAAATTTAATTTAAATAAAAGCAATATTCCTACTAGAAAAAATATAATATTACTAATTACAACCCCCATAATCCTCCCTTCCCACCCATAACTCAAATAAACGACAAATAAAATTGAAAGAGTCAAGTTAGAAAGAGTCCAAAAAATCTGAAAAATGGCAAACTTTATTGGTTTTTTCATGTTTCGAATCATTAACAAATACAAGTTAGGAACAAAAAATAAAAAAGCAAATAGGGGTGTTAAGTAAAACCAAAAAGGAGGGATATTAAATAAATTACTTAAAAAGGGACTAAAAAAATATATTATTAGAGTAAAAAGAAATAAGCCTATAAATGGAACAATTAATGCTGTACTAAAAAGGGATTTAAAATCTTCAAAATCTATCTTAAAATAATCTACACTTACCAAATGATTATTGCCTAAACAAACAATTGGTATCAAAAACTGTACTATTATTTGAAGGATAAAAAGTTTTTCCAAATCACTTGGAAGTAATACATTGGTTAATATTGGTAATAAAAAAAACGGTATACCCGCATTTAAAAAACTAGCAATCGTGTATATACTTAAAGATTTCAGCATTTAAGAATCTATAACTTAAATTATACCTCCCAGAGAGAGAGATCTTGATTAATTACTTTTTTTAGTTCTTTATTATAAGGTAAAAAATAATTTTGGAGTTCTTTTTTTGTGTTTAGAGATAATGGTGGTGGTGGAGTACCCAACTTTTCATTTATTAAATGTACCGCTTTCCAAATGACACTATTTCCAAATATTTTTTTTGTATAAAATTCTAAAGATGACGAAGCAGGAATAAAACTTGGGTTTCTTTTACTTTTTGATAATTCCTTATATTCATTTTTTACCCCCAGAAATTCGGACAGTCTAAAAAGCTCAGATTTTGTTTCTCTTTTAAAGTTTTCGAAAATTATAAAGTGCATATTATCTATAGGGAAAAATTTTAAAAACCTATTTATTTGTTCAATATAGATGCTTCTTCTTTTATAATCTCTATATATATTTTCATTTAATTCCTCTTGATTCAATGATATCGCATCTTCAAAGGATAAATGTTCATACCCATTCATTATACAATGACTATAATTAGAATAGGTTCTCATGGTTGGTTCTCTTAAAATCCAAATGAGTTTTATATTTTTATTATAATTATATATTCTCTCTGCACATTGGGGGTCGTATGAATAGGCTGGAGTTTTTTCACCATAAATTTTATAATTTGGAGATACCAAAAAATGCTGATTATACCAAGGAATCCCTTTTTTAAAGTTTTTAGAATTATTAAAAAAATGAACTTCATTTTCAGGAATATAAATATTAGGATTTGTCTCCATATATCTTGATAGAGTGGTCGTCCCCGCTTTCATTGCTCCCACAATTAAAAAATCTAATTTCATAAAATAATTAATTAAGTTTAAGCAGATTCTTATTCACAAAGAGAATTAAATTTATAATCATCTTTATCAATTTTTTTAAGTTGGTAGTTTTTAAAAGATGTTCTTTTTTTAATTTTTATATTACTGTTATCTTTTAATTCTTTTTTTAAATAATCATAATCTAAAAACCCATTTTTATTTTTAAGATTAACAACTTTCACCAAATTATTTTCATTTAAATCAATATATTGATTATTTGATATTTTTAAACCCTCAAGATTATTGTTTTGAATTCTTAATAATGCAGGGCAATTATCAATAATATTACAAGATATATCAATCTCTTGATTTTGATTGTATGGCAGCCACCATATAGCTGCCTTTGGAGATCTAAAATCTTTTGAAAATCCAGAATTAACAATTATATTCTTGTTAATATTCACATCTACAAACCCTTGTATTAACACTCCTGCTTCCTCACAATTAAATATTTTATTATTTGAAATAGTAAAACTTTTTTTATTATTGGATAAATTTTTAATTTTAATACCAGAACCTGTGCAATTTTCTATGAGATTGTCTTCATAAAGAGTACCATCCCCTTTATCGTATATCCCATGATCCAACTCCCCTAAACTACTACTATTAATGACATTGTTTTTAATTTTAATATTTTCAATAAACCGACCATTTTTAGAATTATCTATTTTAATTGCACTCCCTGTACCGTTATTTGGTGATTTAATTCCTGTGTTTTGTATTTTACAATTTTTGATGATATGATTTCCTGATTTTTTATTTTTTTTATTGATTACCCAAACTCCTAACCAAGGAGTATCTGATATGATTAAGTTTAATAGTTGGTTGTTTTCATTAGAACTAAGTACAATACCTGAAGAAGAATTACTCAATTCTATATTTTCATATATAACATAATCAATATTAGATATAATCCCATAAAGTTGATTACTTATGTATAAAGTGTGGTGATTTGGATTTTCATTTAATCTAATAAATATTTTTTGATTTAATTTATCAATATAAAAAGATTGCTCTTTTTTAGACAGCTCATTATAAGAAGAAACTTCATTAAAAAAAACTTTATCATCTATACTTATAATCTTTGCCTTAGGCAAATTATTCATAATAAATTTTGCTTTCCAAATGTCTGTATTTTCTGAATGTTTCTCCCAATGTTCATTAATAACAGTTGCAGATTTAATCAATGGAAGTGGTTTTAATAAATTATCACTTCCAGTATCTTTATCATAATAAGAAGTTACCTTTATATATTTATCTTTAATATAAGTAGTTTTATCTACTTTAAGGTTTAGGGTTTCTTCATACCATATTGCCCCTCTTTTAAAATGAATTACATCACCATAAAAAAAAGTATGACTATTGACTTCTTCAATATATTTCCAAGGTTTTTTTAGAGAACCATCCCTTTTACTCTTTTCTATCTTAGTATTACTATCTACATAGTAATAATTTTCATTAATATTATTTTTATTACACCCCAAATATTGATTTAGTACTAACAAAAATGAAAAAGCTAGAATAAGATAAGAATGAATTTGCTTTTTATATAAAATTAACACACTAACAAATAGATTTAGTTATCTAATAAAACAGTTACGACTTTTTGCTGCTCTTCTCTTGTAATTCCAGCAGAACATGGAATACTAATACATTGTTGATATACTTGATTAGAAATGTCATTTTTATTTACATAAATATCTTTTTTATACATTTCCAATTGATTCATTGGTAACCAAAAAGGACGAGCCTGAATTTTATTATCTATTAACCTTTTTAAAACTGATTTTTGATTATTTATTTTAATAGTAAATAACCATTGATTCACAATAGCACCTGGAGTTATTTTTTGAAAATTAATATTGTCATTTTGACTCAAATGCTTATAATAAAACGCTGCTATTTCTTTTTTTAATTTAATAATGTGATCCAGTTGTTCTATTTGAGCTACACCTAAAGCAGCTAAGATGTTGACTAGACGATAATTATATCCTATTTCATCATGAATATATTCTAACGAACTAGATTTGGCTTGTGTTGTTAAATGTTTTGCTTTTTTTGCCATCTCGGAGTTATCTGTAACAATTATTCCTCCTCCTCCAGTTGTAATAATCTTATTTCCATTAAATGAAAAACAACCAAAATCTCCAAAAGTACCAGAATGTTGTTTTTCATAATATGAACCCAATGACTCTGTTGCATCTTCGACTATTTTTAATTTAAATTTTTCGGCAATTTCACAAAGGCGATTCATATCACACATGTTGCCAAGAACATGAACAGGCATAATAGCTTTTATTCTCTTATTATTTGTTTTCAATAATAAATCACCATCTTTCAAGTAAGTATTTTCTTTTAAAAATCCTTCTAACAAATCTAAATCCATCTGCCATGTTTCTGGGTCAATATCAATTAGAATAGGATTAGCATTACAGTATTTTATTGAATTTAATGATGCTACAAAAGTAATGTTTGGAACTATCACATAATCATCAGATGAAACACCAGAAAGAATTAAACTAATATGTAATGCAGCTGTGCCATTAGAGGTGGCAACAGCATATTTACTTCCGACATAAGCGGCAACTTTTTCTTCAAATAAATTTACATAACTACCAACAGATGAAACCCAATTGGTATCAAGGCATTCTTTTATGTATTTCCATTCGTTGCCATCTAAGTATGGTATTGATAAAGGTATCATATTTTATATATTATAAATATTAGATTTATATTTAAGTAAATTGTTCTTATCGCTAAACCACTCAATAGTTTCTTTAATTCCTTTTGTCAAATCATATTGCAGAGTCCAGTCAGTAAGTTCTTTTATTTTTTGATTACTACCATATAGTCTAAAGACTTCACTCTTAGATGGTCTAATCCTTTGATTATCTGTAATAATTTGTGCATTAGGATTTATCTGACTAATTATATTTTCAGCAAGTTGGCCTATTGAAATTTCACTTTGGGTGGCAATATTTATTTCTTCTCCAATAGTATTAAAAGCTCTTGCTATTGCTTCAAAACCTCTAATGGTATCTTTCACAAAAAGTAAATCTCTAGTAGGACTTAAATCTCCCAATTTAATTTCGTTGCTTCCATTTAATAATTGAGTAATAATAGTAGGTATTACAGCTCTAGCTGATTGCCTAGGACCATAAGTATTAAATGGTCGTACTATAGTTATTGGCATATCAAAAGATCTATAAAATGATTCTGCAATTCTATCTCCTCCTATTTTAGTAGCGCTATAAGGAGACTGACCTTGGAAAGGGTGTTTTTCATCTATAGGAATATACTGAGCTGTTCCATATACCTCAGAAGTAGAAGTTATCAAAACTCTTTCAGTATTAATCATCTTTGCAGCTTGAAGAATGTTTAGAGTCCCTTTTATATTCGTATCAACATAATTATCTGGTGAATGGTAACTATAAGGAATTGCTATTAATGCTGCTAAATGAAAAACCCAATCGCACCCTTCCATTGCTACTCTAACTCCATTAGGGTCTCTAATATCACCCATGAAAATCTCAATTTCATTTAATTTTTCTTGAGGCAATGTATCTAACCATCCATAAGAATTAAATGAATTATATAAACAAAAGGCTTTAACTGAATAACCTTCTTCTAACAAAAATTCTACTAAGTGACTACCGATAAAACCATCGGCACCTGTTACTAATACTTTTTTATTTTTCATTATTTTTAAAATTGTTAATTAAATATTCTGCTATTTTCCAATCTAATGGTGTGTCTATATCTAAAGAACTTTTACTATCCATTATGTATTTTTTTATTTTTGTAAATTGAGATATATTTTTACTTTTTAAGACTTCAATATTTATGATATAAATAGCTCCATTAATTTCATACACTTTTGGACAATCTTGTCTTCGAGTAAATTCGCCTTTTTTTGATTTTTCTAAAAAACCATTTTGGTCTTCTTCAAACAAAACATAATAAGGGTTAGATTCTGTCTCTTTAACAGAAACTACCATTTCTATATCATTTTTGTTTTTTTCATAAATATCTATAGCACTATTAATATGATTTTTATTTCTAAAAGGAGAGGTAGGTTGTAACAATATTAAAACTTCAGGTTTATTTCCTTTTTTTTCATAAAAATTGATTGCATGAAGAAGAACCTCGTAGGTTCCTGCCTGATCAGTTGCTAATTCTTTAGGTCTTAAAAAAGGTACTGAAATGCCTAAACCTTCAACAACATTTTTGATTTCTTCACTATCGGTGGATACACAAATATTTTCTGCAGGAAAGATTGACAGAGCTTCATTAATTGTATAGGCAATTAATGGTACTCCATCTAATGGTTTTATATTTTTTTTAGGAACGCCTTTACTACCTCCTCTTGCTGGAATTACTAATAGATATTTCATTAAAATTTAATGTGTTTTATATCATTTTGAGCTTTTTCAAAATCATGTGGTTTTCCAATATCTAACCAATAATCTAAAATGGGATAATGTATTACTTTTTTTGCAGATGTATACAATTGCTCCATCAAGTCAGTTGCATTAAAAAAATCTCCCTTAGGTATTACATTTACAAATTCTTTTTTAAATATATATATCCCTGCATTAGAATAATAAGTATATGTTGGTTTTTCTTTTAGAGCAATTATATTATCTCCTTCGGTTTCTATAACACCATAAGGTATCTGAACTTCATAAGGAGTAGTTGCCACAATCATATCTGCATCTTTATTCACTAATTCCTTAAACATATCCTCGTAATTAATATTAGTCAATATATCAGAATTCATTACGAGTACATAATCATTAAAAAAGTTTTCAACTAAACCAACAGCACCTATAGTTCCTAATGGTTCCTCTTCTTCTACATAATTCATATTTACATCAAAATCATTCCCTTCTCCAAAATAATCTATTAATTGTTGGCCTAAATACTTAATAGAAATTGTAATATTGTTCACTCCAAAACTTCTCAATCGTTCTATATTATATTGAATTATTGGCTTCCCACCTACTTTTAATAAAGGTTTAGGCACAGTAAGAGTCATTGGTCTTAGACGAGTTCCTTTCCCACCAGCCATAATTACTGCATCAATAGGAAGATACGATTTTTGAATTCTAAAATTGATTACATCAATTATAACTTGATTTTCATCTACAATAGGAATGATTTTATAATTATTTTTTCTCCATTGTTGTAATTGCTCTATATCATAATTATTCTTATTAAGAAACTTAGGATTTCCTTGGATAAAATTCAAAATATCGTCTTCTACAGATAATCCTTTTATTAAACCTCTTCGAATATCTCCATCTGTCAAAGAACCTATTAATTTAAAATAATCATCCACTACAAAGACAATAGCATCTGAAGCCAATTTATCTAATTTGTCTAAAATAGATAAGACCGAAGTCTTTTCATTTACAATATGTTTTTTAAAATCGTTCATATTTTATTTAATTTTCCTTTGTGGATTACCAACAACTATTTGATTGTCAGCAATATTTCGAATAACAACTGTTCCCGCTCCGATTATAACATTTTCGCCAATTTGAACGCCTTCTTTTATTACAGCTTTAGCACCTATAAAAGAATTTTTTCCTAACTTAACATTTCCACATAATACTGCTCCTGGAGCAATATGGCTATATGCACCAATGGTACATTCGTGTTCAATAACAGATTGAGTATTACAAATAACACCATCTTCAATTT
>JAHDBK010000428.1:859-4037 GCA_020630455.1 Saprospiraceae bacterium | reverse complement strand
GTGCATTATGGATTTTAGGCGAAGAAATAAAGAATAAACAATCCCGTTTTGAAAATTCAAAACGGGATTGTTTATCTTTGCACCATGAAATTTAAAATCCATCAACATGACCAGCATTCTGCTGCACGAACAGGTACTATAACTACTGACCACGGAAGCATAGAAACACCGATTTTTATGCCCGTAGGTACAATTGGTACGGTAAAAGGAATCCATTTCCAAGAATTAGAACAGCAAATCAATGCACAAATTATTCTAGGAAATACCTATCATTTATACCTGCGTCCAGGAACGGATATTCTTGAAAAAGCGGGAGGCTTACACCAATTCATTGGATGGGACAAACCCATATTGACCGATAGTGGTGGCTATCAAGTCTATTCATTGAGCCAAATGAGAAAAATCAAAGAAGAAGGCGTTACTTTTCAATCTCATATAGATGGTTCTAAGCATTTTTTTAGTCCTGAAATAGCCATAGATATACAGCGTTCAATAGGTGGAGATATCATCATGGCATTTGATGAGTGTACCCCCTACCCTTGCGATTATAACTATGCTAAAAAATCTATGAAGATGACACATCGTTGGCTCAAAAGATGCTGCGAACATTTCGATGCCACTCCTAATAAATATAATTATAACCAAACCCTTGTGCCTATCGTTCAAGGAAGTACTTATAAGGATTTAAGACAAGATTCTGCCAAAGCTATTAGTGATTTTGATAGAGAAGCCAATGCAATTGGTGGATTATCTGTAGGAGAACCTGCGGAAGAAATGTACGCCATGACAGAAATCGTTTGCGAAATTCTACCTAAAGACAAACCGCGTTATCTCATGGGCGTAGGTACTCCTGCCAATATACTCGAAAGCATCGCCCTAGGCATTGATATGATGGATTGTGTATTGCCAAGTAGGAATGCAAGACATGGATTACTATATACTGCCGAAGGCATTATTAATATTAAAAATAGCAAATGGAAAGACAATCTCAATCCAATTGATGAAAATGCTACTTGCCACACTAGTCGAGTACATACTAGAGCTTATTTACATCATTTATTTAGAGCCAAAGAATTATTAGCACTTCAAATAGCTACATTACACAATTTGAGCTTCTACCTTTGGTTAGTCGAACAAGCAAGAATACACATTAAACAAGGAGATTTCCTTCAATGGAAAAACGAAATGGTAGAAAAAGTACAAAGAAGAATGTAATTGAGAACTAGGAATTAGGAATTAAAAATTGACAACTGTTCACTGATAATTGTTAACTGATAACTGTTAACTGAAAAACACTGAAAATGAAAATAGCATTACTAGGATATGGTAGAATGGGCAAATCCATTGAAGAAATAGCCATTACGAGAGGACATGAAATCGTCTTAAAAATAGATAAAAGCAATAAAGATGAATTGACGGCAAAAAATCTATCTCAAGCAGATGTCGCCATTGATTTTAGTTTGCCTGATATAGCCCTTGAGCATATTACTTCGGCCTTGAATGCGGGTATTCCTATCGTTTCTGGGACAACAGGTTGGCTAAACGAAATGCCTCATGTTCAAGACTATTGTAAAAAAAGGAATGGAGCATTTTTGTATGCTTCTAATTTTAGTATAGGTGTTAATATTTTCTTTGAAATCAATAAAAAATTAGCTCAATTAATGCAAGCACAAGAGCAATACAATATTGATATGGAAGAAATTCATCACATACACAAATTGGATAGTCCAAGCGGTACAGCTATTACATTGGCTAATCAAATTATTAATAATATAGAAAGGAAAGACCATTGGACAGAAGAAACTGAACACCAAGAAAATGATATTTTCATTCAGTCCAAAAGAATTGATTTAACCCCTGGGACGCACAGTGTTCGGTATTTTTCTGAAATAGATGATATTGAAATCAAGCATACGGCTCACTCCAGAAAGGGTTTTGCCTTGGGTGCCGTCATTGCAGCAGAGTGGATTATCGGAAAAAATGGTATATTTACCATGCAAGATGTTTTAAATTTATAAAAATGATAAAAGTAGGCATCACAGGAGGTATCGGCAGTGGCAAAACCACCGTTTGTAGAATATTCGAATTACTTGGTATTCCTATTTATTATGCTGATGATAGGGCAAAATGGCTCATGAATAATGACCCACAACTCAAAGAACAATTAATTGCCCTACTAGGCAATGAAACCTATACTAAAGAGGGGCAACTCAATAGGGCTTATGTTTCTAATATTATTTTTAATAATAAAGAAAAATTAGAAGGCATCAATAGTATTGTTCACCCTGCGGTATGGAAGGACGGAGAGGCTTGGAATCAAGAACACGCCCATGCTCCTTATACCCTCAAAGAAGCCGCCCTACTCTACGAATCTGGTGGCTATCATCTCATGGATAAAATGATAACCGTTTATGCTCCGAAAGACATCAGATTGGAACGAGTAATGAAGAGAGATAATGCCTCAAAAGATGCCGTCCTCGCTCGAATGGATAAGCAAATGTCCGATGATAAAAAAATGGAATTAGCTGATTTTATTATTCATAATTATAACAAAAATTCTTTATTATTACAAGTTTTAGACATACATTTCGAATTACAAAAAATATAAAATATGGGAGCTTTTACTAAATTTCAATTGGCTGTATCTTTTATCATAGCAATAGGACTAATCGCTTTAGGAATCATTAATTTTAATGAATTTGAAGTCTTGGATTTAGGAGATTACATCCTTGACTTAGGAATGCTGATTATTGGTGTGGGTGCTTATTTTTTAGTTAAAAATATCGTACTCAGTCGTTTCTTAAAAGGGAGAAGTACCTCCAACCTGCTTTCTGCTAATTTATTAATTGATTTTATATGCTTTATTGTATTAATTGCCATTTTTATAACGCAGATGTATTCCTATCAAAATGACTTGGAATTCACCACTTTCTTTAATGAAAACTTTATGGATGGCATCAATGATTATATCCTTTTTTTACTAGGTATTAATCAAATCTTCTTTTTTATTTTATTGATTGGAGCATTGAGGAAGTAAGTATGGAAGCAAGCATCAAAAAATCATTTATAACAAATATTGCATTAAGTATTTTTATTTGTTTTGTATGTATCGTAACTGCTACTATATATAATATCCCTATATATGAAACATATTATACTTTTATTCCTTTATTTTATT
>JAHDBK010000428.1:0-849 GCA_020630455.1 Saprospiraceae bacterium | reverse complement strand
ATTCTTATCCCTTGTTTATTAATTATTATAAAGAGCTTTATTTATAGAAAACCTAATATAAAAAAACGCAATCTCATCCGAACCCATTTTATTATTGATTTTGTAATGATTAGCTTATTTACATTTATATCATATTTATATTTTAATGCTAATTATCCAAAGAGATATTATAGTTTTCATGATGATGTACAGTTGAGTTTTATCGCCCTCTACTCCGATACTATAATTGCATTCATCTTTTTCGTTTATATCTTCAATCAAATTATCTTTATAATATTATTCATTCATAATTTTTATAATAAAAAAATAAGAAGCAACCCTGATATTTTGGATGATATATAACAGAATACCAATGCTAAAAATTCAACTAAATTAATATCTATATAAAATGGAAGCAAGCATCAAAAAATCATTCATCACAATCATCAGCCTAAGTGTATTATTTTGCTTTATAGCGTACCAATCAAATGTAACTTTTGACTTTCCTATACATGATACTTATTATATCATTTCTCTATTTCAAATCGTATTATTTACTTGTTTATTTATCATATTAAAAACACTCATATTTAGAATACCAAACATTAAGAAACTACACCTTATTCGTAGGCATTTTATTATAGATTTTGTAGCTATTTTCCTAAGTACGCTTATCTTATATTTAGAAGATGCTTATAATAGAACTATATTTATTGATAGAAATCCTAATATATATAAAGAACTATTATTTGATTTGATTTTAGGATATGGTAGCTTATTAATTATTCTGATTTTATTCATCTACATCATCAATCAAATCTTTTATACTAATTTATTATATTTTAATATAAAAAATAAAAGACTGGACAT
>JAHDBK010000427.1 GCA_020630455.1 Saprospiraceae bacterium | reverse complement strand
GAGACGAACAAACAAGTTCTCCTCCAAATGCTGCTGTTAGAGATTTATACGCAGAAGATACAGGAACGTATTTTGAACCAAGAGAATCATCTAAAGGAGATATTGCTAGAGCCATGTTTTATTTTTATACTATATATAAGACTAATGCCGATGCTGTAAATCCCTCTTATTTTTCTAATCAAGTGGCTACTCTATGTGATTGGCATGTTGCAGACCCGATAGACCAAAAAGAATGGGACAGAACTTGGGCAATTGCTCAAAGGCAAGGAACACCAAACCCTTTTGTTATAGATTGTTCGGTTGCAGGAAGGACTTATTGTTCTGTCGTAGACGAAGCTTGTGCTGCTTTAGCTCAATCAGTAAATACATTAGATTTAATACTAGATGAAAAATTGGTAGATGTATATCCTAATCCTTCTTCACAAGAATTAATAATTGATATTGCTGAATCTGTAATGCTAGAAGATAATGAAATAGAAGTGAAAATAGTAGATCTTAGCGGTCGTTCTGTGTTACATCAGTTTTTTTATAATAATTCTAATATTAATTTAGATATATCTAGCCTACCACAAGGAATGTTGTATGCTCAAATCATTACAAGCCAAGGAATGATTACTAAAAAAATAATACATTTAAAATGATGGCTTTATTCTAATTGAAAATTGAAGAACTAATTTCATTTGGCTGATTTATTTTTTTTAATAAAAATAATAAGCCTGTTAATAGTAAGAAGCTTGGTAGGAAAGTCCAAAATGAAACCTCTGGTGTTTCACTTAAATCTGAACTTAAACCATTTATCCTAGAAATATAAAATCCAATTACTTGAACAGCATTATTGATAAAATGTGCGATAACAGCAATCCAAAAATTACCTGTTAAGTAAAACATATAGCCTAGTACCATTCCTAATATCATACGTGGTAAGAAACCTTGAAATTGCATATGAATAGCACTGAATATAATACTAGTAATAATAATAGCAATATGAGGATTGTTGAGGAATTTACTCAATCTATTTTGCAATAATCCCCTAAATATTAATTCTTCACCTAATGCAGGAATTAAACAAATCACAATAATATTCATTAAAAGTTCCCAACTGCTTTGAGTTTGTAAAATACCTGAAATAGCAGTATTTGTAGTTTCTTCCATTTCAATTAATGAATGGGGTAGTGGTATTTTTTTATTTAAAATAAAAGTATACGCTACAGTGGGCAGTGCAACAATAATTGCAATTGAACTTATAGCAATATTTCTAAAGCTAGGAAACTGTTGTGCTAAAATGCTTGTAAGACCACTATTTATATGCGTTTTGAAAAAATCTTTTTTATAAATAAAATAGAGAAATAGTAATCCTGGAAATAAAAACATAAAGAAATTACTAATAAACATGAAAATTCGAAGTGTATGTCTATGATGGATAATAAGTTCCATATCACCAGATTGAATTATTTCAGATAAGTTAATGCCTAAACTACTTTGTAGTACACTTGAAATAAGTAAACTACTGACATATCCAATAAATAAGAATGCAAAGAGAATAGGCATTGCTATTCTAAATGGAATATTAAACTCGGAATTATTTTCTAACATCTTTTTTTTCATAAGAACATTTAAGGTGTAAAATTAAAAAAAAATTGCTTGATGCAGCGTTTTTGAAACTTAAGCAATTTATTATTCATGGTATGAAACCGTATTGTGTTAGAGTTGAACACTCATTACAAATTAGCTAATTTTATTTATTAATAAATTTCGTATAAATTAACAACATATATTGTTAATAATACATATACTTGCACTTAAAAAATAAAGTAAGTGACAAGATTGAGTGTTAATATTAATAAAGTAGCATTAATTAGAAATGCTAGGGGAGGTAATCTGCCTGATATAGTACAATTTGCAAAAAATTGTGAACTTTATGGTGCAGATGGAATTACAGTTCATCCTCGTCCTGATGAAAGGCATATTAAATATAGTGATATTCCACTATTGAAAAAAGCCGTTCAGACGGAGTTTAATATAGAAGGTAATCCAACTAAAAAATTTTTACAGTTAGTAATGGATAATCAACCTCACCAATGTACATTGGTTCCTGACGCACCTGATGCATTGACATCTGATGCAGGTTGGGATACTATTAAGAATAGACACTTTTTAAAAGATGTAATTAAAGAATTACATTCAAAAGATATAAGAGTTTCTCTTTTTATGGAGAATGATTTAAAAAAAATCGAGATTGCCAAAGAGGTTGGAGCAGATAGGATTGAATTATACACAGGTCCTTATGCTTTAGGTTATTATAAGAATAAAAATCTCGCTGTCAAAGCTTTTGCTGAAGCCACTTTGTTTGCTCAAAAGATAGGCTTAGAAGTGAATGCAGGACACGATTTAAATTTGGATAATCTACATTTTTTTATTTCAAACGTTAAAGGAATAAAAGAAGTATCTATCGGACATGCTCTGATTTCAGATGCTTTATATTATGGTATAAAAGAGACAATAAATAGATATTTGAAATGTTTAGAAATGTAAGAGACCAAAAATTAGTTTTAATAAAAAATTAAGATAAAAGAATTTTTTTATACATATTTAAAATTACAAATTTAATATTTGTTTTAGAGTTGCAGCGATGTTTTATAAAGGATTTTTTTTATTTTTAAATAGTTTTTTTTAAACTAATAACACTTAGTGAAAGGTTTTAATGAAAAAATAGTTAAGTAATTATTAACTTTTCACTGATAAAATGTACAGATTATAAATATAAATATCTATTTTTGGATTTTAATTTTAATTTTTTCACTAAAATCATTACAACGGTATGAAACATTTTTCACTGATTTTCAGCATGGTTTTGCTGACATTTACCGCAGTCTTTGCTCAGAAAACTGTAACAGGTACAGTTACTGACGAGACAGGTGAAGCACTTATCGGTGCCAACGTTAGTATTGAGGGAACAGATAGAGGTACAATCACTGAATTTGATGGTACTTATTCTATTTCTGCTAGCGAAGGCGAAGTTTTATTAATCACCTATACAGGATTTCAAGATCAAAAATTTACTGTAGGTGAGTCTGACGTTTATGATGCAACATTAGTAGAAGGTGAATTACTAAAAACAGTAGTAGTTACCGCCTTAGGTATTGAAAGAGACGAGAAGTCACTTCCTTATGCATCACAAACAGTTGATTCTGAACAATTAAATACTATTAGACAAACTAATGTAAATAATGCATTAGCTGGTAAAGTATCTGGTGTTCAGTTACGTTCACAATCTAGTATGGCATTAGGTAGAAATGCTAACATCAGAATTAGAGGTGCAGGGTCTTTAACAGATAAAGCTCCTTTATATGTAATTGATGGTACTCCTATGAATTCTAATGATGTTAACCCTGATGACATTGAATCTGTTAACGTATTAAAAGGACCAAACGCTACAGCATTATACGGACAAAGAGGTGATGCTGGTGTTGTTATTATCACAACTAAAAAAGGTAAAAAAGGTAGTGGTGTAGGTATTACTTTAAATCAAAGTACTTTCTTTGATAAAGTATATGTTTTACCTGATTATCAAAACTCTTATGCGGGTGGTGCTGCTTCTGACCTAATCAAGTTCTCTTGGATTGAAGGTATGCCAGAAGAATGGAAAGTATTTGAAGGTAAATACTATCACGATTATTCTGATGACTCTTCTTGGGGTCCAAGAATCGTTGGTCAAGAATACATTCCTTGGTATGCATGGTATGTAGGTACTGACGAATTTGGTCAATTGGCAAACTTGGAAGCCAATCCTGATAACATTAGAGATTTCTATGAAACAGGTGTTACTACTAATAATAATGTTAGTATATCAAAAGCAAACGAAGATTTCTCTGTAAGAGTATCATTGACTAATCAAACTCAAAAAGGATTAATTCCTAATTCTAACTTAAACAAATATATTGTTTCTACAAATGCTAGCGTTAATTTAAATGACCACTGGACAGTAGGAGCAAATGTTGGTTTTGTTCAACAAAGAGTTAATGGAGAGTTTGATGATGGATATGCTAATAACTC
>JAHDBK010000426.1 GCA_020630455.1 Saprospiraceae bacterium | reverse complement strand
AAAATTATGGAAAATATACAATCAGCTGAGCAGCATTTTCAAGACAAAATTGATAGAGAAATCAAGATTGAGGCGAAAGATTGGATGCCAGAAAAATATAGAAAAACTTTAATTAGACAAATTTCTCAGCATGCTCATTCGGAAATAGTGGGAATGTTACCTGAAGGAAATTGGATAACTAGAGCTCCAAATCTAAGGAGAAAAGTGGCTTTATTAGCTAAAGTTCAAGATGAGGCTGGACATGGTTTATATCTTTATTCTGCTGCTGAAACACTAGGAATAGAAAGAGACGAATTATTCCGTCAATTGCATTCTGGAAAGGCAAAATATTCAAGTATATTCAACTACCCTACCCTTACTTGGGCAGATATTGGAGCCATTGGTTGGTTGGTTGATGGAGCAGCGATTATGAATCAAGTAATGTTGACTCGTACTTCTTATGGTCCTTATGCCAGAGCAATGGTTAAAATATGTAAAGAAGAATCCTTTCATCAAAGACAAGGATATGAAATCATGATGCACCTTGCCAATGGAACTAAAGAGCAAAAAGAAATGGCTCAAGATGCTTTGAATCGCTGGTGGTGGCCTTCTTTAATGATGTTTGGACCTAATGATGCTGAATCTACTCATTCTGCTCAATCTATGGCTTGGAAAATCAAGCGTAAATCTAATGACGAATTGCGTCAACACTTTGTAGATGCAACAGTTCCTCAAGCAGAATTTATAAACCTAACTATTCCTGACAAAGATTTAAAATGGAATGAAGATAGAGGACATTATGATTTTGGTGAAATCGATTGGGAAGAATTCTGGAATGTAGTCAAAGGTAATGGTCCTTGTAATAAAGAACGTATCAAAGCTAGAGTAAATGCTTACGAAGAGGGGGCTTGGGTACGTGAAGCAGCGATTGCTTATGCAGAGAAAAACAGTAATCAGTAATCAGTTATCAGTTATCAGTTATCAGTTATCAGTAAATACAATTTATTTATAAATATAAAATAATATATAATGAAAAATTGGCCTCTTTGGGAAGTATTTATAAGAAGTAAAAATGGTTTACATCATAAGCACGTAGGTAGTTTACATGCTACAGATGCCACAATGGCTATGGAAAATGCAAGGGATGTATATACTCGCAGAAGTGAAGGAATTAGCATTTGGGTGGTCGAATCAAAACACATTACTGCAAGCAATCCAGAAGAAGCAGGTGAGTTGTTTGAGCCCGCTCAAGACAAAGTTTATAGACATCCAACTTTTTATGATATTCCTGATGAAATCGGACACATGTAGTCCTGTTATCAGTGAACATAGAGAATTTAGTAATCATTTTTTAATATTAATATAATGAGTGATAAGCAAATGAATAATAATGAGCTTTTATATAATTACCTTTTACAATTAGGTGATAATTCATTAATCTTGGGGCAGCGATTAGGGGAATGGTGTGGTCATGGTCCTATTTTAGAAGTGGATATGGCTTTGACTAACATCGCTTTAGATTTGTTGGGACAAACTAGAAATTATTTTCAATATGCTACTGAAATAGAAGGAAAGGGCAATACCGAAGATGATATTGCAATGTTGCGAGATGTTAGGGATTTTAAAAATGTCTTATTAGTAGAACAACCCAATGGAGATTTTGCATATACTATCGCTCGTCAATACTTCTTTGATGCTTTTCATTATTTATTTTTAAATGAATTAAAAAACTCTAGTGACGAAAGACTTCAAGCCATAGCACATAAATCTATTAAAGAAGTTAAATATCATTTGAGGTTCAGTTCTGAATGGGTAAAACGCCTTGGAAATGGTACTGAAAAAAGCCATCAAAAAATGCAAGATGCCATTGATGACATGTGGATGTATGCAGGAGAATTATTAGAAGAATCCCCAATTGATAAAGAGATTTCTTTATTAAATATAGGTGTTAATTTAAATAATATTAAAGATAATTATTTTAATAATATTAAAAATTTACTAGAAGAGGCTACTATAAAAGTACCAGAATCTACTTATTTCCAAAAAGGAGGAAAAGAAGGAAAACATACAGAACACTTAGGATTTATCCTTTCAGATTTACAATGGATGCAAAGGACATATCCTAATATGACTTGGTAGCGTATTAGTCTATTTCAGATATTAAATCTAGTATAGCAAAATTGATTTTATTGGTTTCAATATTTAAATGATTATCGTCGATAGTCCCCATAATTCGTTCCTTATTAAGTCGCTTGTATCGAGCACTTAATAAGATAACTTCAGTTTCAATATCTGCATCTAATTTATCCGATAAATTATCCAATGCTTTTATTGCCTTTTCAGTCTTTCCATTTTTTAGAAAATCCTTTATTTCTTTTATAGACCATTCATTTTCTTCATTTAAAGATTCGCCTTCTATGGGTTTTTCATTTGATTCTTTACTTGAATAAAGTTTCATTAATTCCTCATTATCAGGATATTCATTTTGAACAACCTGAACCAAGTCCTCAACCTTATTTCTTCTATCTGCTTCTTTTAAAATATAATACCAATTGCTTTTGGCAGCATCTTTAAATGCAATATTTCCAGAAGGAATACCTGCCATATCTACAATCATCTCAGATTGGTCCTTATTAGGATATAATTCAGCAAGAATATTATTTAGTTTTGTTAGTGTTGCGTTCCAAGCCATTTATTTATATTTTATTTATAAAAACATATTATCATTTTCCAAACTCAAAGCATCTACCAGTTCTTCTATTTTATTATTTCTATCTATACAATAACTCAAAAGAGCAGCAGTTTCATCCACTAAAGATTTACCACTAAACCAACGATTAGGATTCACTCCTATCATATCAGAAATGCGTTTGATTTGGTCGATATCACAATTGTTATCCATTGCAATCTTTATATTTTCAATAGTTTGTCCTTTATAGGTTTCTTGCCTAATTTTATTCAGCAAAATCTGTAAATGCGAATTACCTGTAGGATTATTTCTCAATTCTTGAGGACTTCTATACATACAATTATTCAATAAAGGATTATTGACAAAAGGCTCTATAAGATAACGTCCATTTCTATTTTCAAAATATTCATATTCTCCAAAAAATTCACGTATTTTATCCCTATAATTTTCTTCTAATGAATCTACTGTTACATAAACAAAATCATAAAAAACAGCTCCCTCTTTTTCATATTCCATTATAGAAAATGGGTGAAATAAAGTAGGATTCACTTCATTTTCATAATAGGAAGATACTCTAATATCATCAGGACTTTCCACCACGATATAACCTCTTGGAATATCTGCCATAGATGGGAAACGTTGAGACCAATCCATCGACATTTTTTTCCATTTGCCTTTTAATGTGCCTATAAATTTTCCTTCATATAATTTGTGATGCTCCCATATTTCTTGATGAATTAAAACGGGAATACCCGTTGAAGCATTATTCATAAAACTAATAGAAACTAAATGATAATCATTTTCATCAGGAAGATTAATAGTACCAATGCCTCCAACTACTTTTTGGCTTTTTCCAGAAGGTGAATAATGTTTCCATTTACCAGAAACATATACTTTGGTCTTTTCAGCCATTCTTCTATTCAATTGACTGCCCTCATTATAATATAAACCAGGCACTCTTGCAACCCACTCAGAAAGTCCAACATCATTGAATTCAAAAGTCTTATTAAAAGCTGCTTCTTTCAAATTAAATATTTTATTCCAAAAGTACTCATCATTATAAGGGTTGAAATAATCATTTGAAGTCATTGTATCATCATCCGCTTTCCATTCTACTTTATCTGCACCAGCGTAATTTTCGAGGGTTTCTATGATTCTGGTAGTTCTATAAACACTTCCAAGGCTCATTTTCAATTGGTTTTAAATTATATATAAATTATCAATAACAAATATAAAATATTACTTTTAAAAAACAAGTCAAAACAACTTCCTAGTTAGAAGCCAATCCAAATTTTTTAAAAAAACTTTCAAATTATAAGGCACATTTTTAATAGTCTATACTCTATATAATAGATGTTATTACGAAAAATTGATTATAGCTAAATTGTCTTTTTAATGAT
>JAHDBK010000425.1:2666-4069 GCA_020630455.1 Saprospiraceae bacterium | reverse complement strand
ATTTATGGAAATGGATTGGGATTCAGTATTTTATAAAGAAATAGTTCAAGAATATATTCAAGCATTTGAGCAGGGTGAAATGTTAAATCCTCAAGCATATTTTAAACAAAAAGATGAAAAAAAATACCAACAAATCCTTGATTTTTTAATTGATGACCATGTGTATAGCAATTGGGATGAGAAAGGTTTATTCCTTCAATCACAAAAAATGCCCGAAGAGAATTTTTTACCTGATATTGTTTCTTCTCTCAATCGATTTAAATATGCAAAGGTGTGTAAATGGATTGATAAAAATACCCAAGATTTAAAATCTGATATTGATGATATGGAAAAAATTAAAATTCTTAAAGTTCATCAAAAGCTATTAGAAATGAGAAAAGAACTCGCTGCTTTTTTTGGAACAGTTATAGGGTGATTTTCAAGTAAAGATAAAGAGATTTCTTTATAAAATACTTGATGCTTTGACTATATACTCAGTACTATTAAGTATGGTGATTCAATTTTTTAAATAAAATATTTAATTCATTTTTATCTAGGTTTCTCCATTTTCCCTTTTCTAAATCACCTAATTCTATATGCATAATACGGATACGATTTAAAGAAACGACATTGTAATCGAAATATTGACACATGCGTCTAATTTGGCGGTTCAAACCTTGAGTTAAGATGATTTTAAAGGTGTATTTATTGATGAAATGAACTTTGCAAGGCTTAGTAGTCGTACCTAAAATGGGTACTCCTTGGCTCATTCTTTTTAGAAATCTTTCTGTTATAGCTTGGTCAACTTTGACGATATATTCTTTTTCGTTTTCATTTTTTTCTCTCAAAATTTTATTGACAATATCTCCATCATTGGTTAATAAAATTAAACCAGTAGATGCTTTATCAAGTCGTCCAATAGGGAAAATACGTTCTTTATGATTGACATAGTCAATAATATTGTCTTTATCTTTTAAGTCAGTAGTACAAGTAATTCCTTTGGGTTTATTCAAGGCAATATAAACGTTTTTTGGAGCGGATTTTAAGGGTTTATTATCAATAGTTACAATATCATTTTCAAAAACCCTATTTCCCTTTTGAGCTATAATGTTATTGATTTTGACTCGACCTGCTTCAATCCATTTATCTGCTTCTCTTCTAGAACAAATACCAGTATTGCTTATATATTTATTTAAACTAATAGAACCATCCTCTGCCATTGTATTTTAAAATTTAAACATGTTCCAAATTCAATTCCTTTTTTACTAATTTACTCAATCGAGGAGCACTATCTTTAATCATAGTATGACTACCTCTTTCGATTGCTATATAATCTTTTATATTTTTAATAGGAAATAAAGCATCTCTAGTTCCATGAAAATGAGTGATATTGTTATGTAAAAAATCATTATTCCAATGAATCG
>JAHDBK010000425.1:0-2566 GCA_020630455.1 Saprospiraceae bacterium | reverse complement strand
GTTCCATGAAAATGAGTGATATTGTTATGTAAAAAATCATTATTCCAATGAATCGCTTGATTCATTGACCATTCAAGTAAAAAATCTGGAGAATTATGGAGAGAAGTTCTAAAATCATCCAAGTTTAAATTATATTTTTTCTCTATTCTTGGTTTTATCCAATCGAATGTATTTTTAAGAGATTTACCAGAAAATAATTTATGTATTGGAAAAATTTGTAAATACTTAAATAATTTAGGTTTTTCCTTTTTAGTTTTTAATGATGATATTAATATAATTTTATGAATAGGAATAATTTTACTGATTTCAATAGCTGTAATGCCTCCAAAAGAAACCCCAATTATTGTACTGTTTTTTTCAATTTGATATTCATGAATCATTCTTTTTGCAAAAGAATGAAAAGATTCATTTTTTTGAGGTATAATATAATCTAATGCCTGTACTTTTTCATCAGGTAAATCTAAGAAACGAACCAATCCAGCAGGAGTTCCAAATGCAGGAATAAAGTAAGTTTTTTGCATTATTTATTCAATATCAATTTGTTAATGAAATAGTTTATTGTATAAAAACAGGAATAATTAACCCAAAAATAGTCCTAGAATTCATTTTTTTTATAAAAAAAAATAAAAAAATGTTAACTTTAAGACTATACCTGCGTCAAAAAAACATACAGTTCTTATTTTTTCAAAACAAAACTCATTTTTTATGGATAATCGCTTCGATAATTATTTAGCCTGTGATGATTACAAAAACCATGAAATTTCCCAAATTAATTCAGATTTTAGTATTTTTGAACAGGATGGAGAATTCTATTTTGCCATGCTTAACCCTAAAAAAGATGTTGTTTTTAGGAGTGAAGGATATGGAAGTATAAAAGCTCGTGATAATGGAATTCAATCGGTTACTAAAAATCGAGAATTAGAAGAGCGTTATAAAGTAATAGAAGAAGAAGGTTCTTTTTATTTAACTTTAAAAGCGGGAAATCACCAAGAAATTGCTCGTTCTTGTCCTTTAAAAAGTGAATCTGCTGCTTCAAAATTAATGGAAAATATTTTGAAGGGGTGGAATATTGATGACTATTTAGAATGCGATGCATACAAGGGGCATAAAAGGTTAAAGAAACAAATAGATTTTTCAACTTTTGAACAAGATGGAGAATTCTATTTTGCTATGCTAAATTCTAGGAGTCAAGTTTTATTTAGGAGTGAAGGTTATACGACAGCAGCGGCTAGAGATAATGGTATTGCTTCAGTTATCAAGAATAGAAAAAATAAAAAACGTTTTTTCCATATTGAAGAAGATGATAATCATTATTTAATACTAAAAGCAGGAAATCATCAAGAGATTGCTAGGTCTTGTCCTAAGGATAGTAAAAAAGCAGCTATGGCGCTTTTAAAGCAAAGACTTAAATCACAAGGACCTAAGAAAAAGAAAAAAAGTACCCATGTTGAAGATTATTTAGATTGTAAAGAATATGCAGGACATGAGCGTATTAAGAAATACCCAGAGTTTTCCATTTTTGAAAAGGATAAAGAATACTATTTTGCAATGTTGGATGATAAAAACAATGTTGTATTCAGAAGTGAAGGGTATAAATCAAAAGCGTCAAGAATAAATGGGATTAAATCTGTACTTAGAAATAGAGTATTGGAAAAACGCTTTTTCTATTTAAAAGAAAAAGACAATCATTATATGACGATCAAAGCGGGGAATCACCAAGAAGTGGCGAGGTCATGTCCTCAAAAAGATAAAGCGGCTGCTTTGCTTTTAATCAATAGTTGGAAGGGTGGTGGAGCTCCAGATTTAGACAATTATTTAGCTTGTAATGAATATGCTGTTGAACAAAGGTCTGCTATAGATGAACGTTTTTGTATTTTCCAAAAAGATGGCGAACAATATTTTTCATTAATTGACCAAAAAGGAAATGTATTTTTAAGGAGTGAAGGCTATACTACATCTGCTGCCCGAGATAATGGAATAAAGTCCGTATTGAAAAATATGGAAATTGAAGAAAGATTTAAAGTTATAGAAGATGACGGTGAACACTTTATTATACTAAAAGCAGGAAATCATCAAGAAATTGGTCGCTCATGTCCATTTAAAGATAAAGGAGCTGCTTTAGCTGCTTTGGGTGTATGGCAAAAACCTGTAATGGAAGCAAAAGAGACTCCTACTCCTTCAAAAGTAGAAGATAATTACCTGAAATGTGATTTGTATAAAGATAGAGAAAGGACTGAAGCACATCCAGAGTTCAGTACTTTTGAACATGAAGGCGAGCATTATTTTGCTATGTTAAATGATGATGGAGAAATCTTACTTAGAAGTGAAGGTTATACCTCTACAGCTGCTAGAGATAATGGTATTCGTTCTGTTATCAAGAATAGAGAAATAGAAGAAAGAAGAGAAGTAATAGAGAAATTTGGGTATCACTTTGTTATTCTAAAAGCAGGAAATCATCAAGAAATTGCGAGGTCTTGTCCTGAAAAAGATAAAGCAGCAGCTTTATTATTATTAGCTCCTTTTGGTGCATTGGCTGCTGTTGCTCCTGTGGTTGCTCCTGTTGCTG
>JAHDBK010000424.1 GCA_020630455.1 Saprospiraceae bacterium | reverse complement strand
TTGTTTTTTTCAAATTCTTTTATAAATTCTTTAGGAGTTTGTATAGATAAACTACTTTTAGAAAAATCTTTCACATTTCTTGTTATTATTGATTTAATTCCATTTTCTTCTGCACAAAAATTTTGAATAGCATCTTCAAAATCTTTAAATTCTGAATAAGTAGCTTTTTCTATTGTGCTTTTATGAACAGCAAGTGTTTCTACTATTTTTAATATTCCTTTAATTTTTTCAAGAGCTTTAGTCTTGTTCTCTAGTTTACTTATCAAATAGTACACATTACTTAAACATAAAGAAGATATATTTATTTCTATTTCTTTTCGATTACCATATTCCATTAATTTCATAGATTCTATTACAAATGGTTTGCGTTTAGTTAAAAAATCTATAATTACATCGGTGTCGAGAAAAACTCTTTTCATTTTAAATATTTTTTAGCTAATTCATCTGCTAAGATTTCTTTATAATCAATAGAATTTGGTAAAGGTTTTACAGAACCCCATAAAGATTCAACAAGTGGACTAATTTCAAATTCACTTTCATCCAATTTATCTTGGGTAAGAGATTTTAAATATTCTTCAATAATATTTGAAAGGCTTCTACCATTTGATTTTGCATACTTTTTTGCAGCCTCAATTATTGTTTTATCTACTGTTAATGTTAATTTAGTACTCATTTACGTGTTTTTATTTATGTAAAAATACGTGTTTTTATTTGTGTTTGCAAATTTTTTCTTTCTTTTCTATCAACTTCTTTATATATGATACTAAGATTATGTTTAAATTTTAACATTTATTTCGCCAAAACCCCAATCTATTAATTATCATTGTGATAAATTTTAAACATGCTCTAATCCATAGTTGGAATGTATATTATAATTCAAATGCTTTTTAACTATGGATTAGTATAATTCATTAGACCTTATTCCCAAAAAATTATTATGGCTCAAAATAATCTTTTTAAGCCATTCTGCGTTACGTCCTCGCCTTAATAGCTATGGCTATTAGGCTGCGGGCGTTCCTTGATTAGCTTAAAAATCTTTATTTTTCCTTTCATAAAAATTTTTGAGAATAAGGTCTATTCTCAAACCTGTTCAAGCAAAAATTGTAAAGTATCTACTCCATCAGCATAATCAGATAGTTGAGGTTCTTGTGCTTTTCCAAAAGAAATCGTATTTAAATCATCGAACACTTCATTACTAACTATACATTGAATTTTATCTTGATTGCTTAATATCTTTTTTTCCAAATCATTTTTATTATCGTAGTATTCAAAAAATACAACAGAAATAGGAGATACTAATTCTTCTTTTTCTGCTAATATTACACAGCCATTATTATAGTGTTCAAAATTATTAAGGATAAATAATGTGATTTGATAATCAAAATTATTTTTATACTTATCGTGTAATATAATTGAATTATTATCATGAAGAATTTCCAAAAGGCGATTTAAATCATAATCTTTAGGAATAAATAACTTAGAAACATTCCTACATCCCAAACCAAAATATTGAAAAATATCTTTTCCTAATGCTTTTAAATCAGCATCCTTTTCTTTACCATTTAAAACAGCAATAGATGTTCTATTCTTTCTTATAATATTGGGGATATTTTTAAAATATTGTTCAAAATATCGAGAAGAATTGTCACTACCTGTTGCTATTACACCATCCAGTTCTTTTATAGGCAAATACTTAGGAAAGTCGAAATAATCAGCAACCCGTTCATCCATTTCAGTCATTTTTTTAACTAAATAAGGAAGAACGTAAGGGTCTCTTTCAGATAATTTAATCACAGCGATATTCCCAGAAATAAAAATAGTCATTACATCATGAAAGCCCACTAAAGGAATATTTGCAGCAGGGATAAGACCTATTTTTAATGATTTTTTATTATTAATAGAATAATTATTCAACCAATTAGATAAGGATTCTTTATTTAAATAGGAATGAGCAATCGATTCGACAGCATTGATTTGTTCATCTATCGTAAACCAATTATTATTATAAAAAGTCCTATTTAAATAAGCCAAGAGTCGCTCATCTTTTTCTAGTAAATAAGTACCTAATCGGCTTAATATGTCGATTCTTTCCTCTAAATTCATATTATTAAAATGAGAATTTATGCCTGAGCATTAGGCGTGAAATTCATAGGAGGGATGTTCGGCGGTTCGTTATCCTTTATCGTTCCGTGTTGTTGTTCAAATTTATTGATATTATCAACCAATGCTTTCATCAATCTTTTAGCGTGTTGAGGCGTGAGGATAATTCGACTTTTTACTTTAGCTTTTGGAACATTTGGAACCAATCGAATGAAATCAACAATAAATTCAGCATGTGAATGAGAAATAACAGCTAAGTTGGCGTATGTACCTTCTGCTACATCTTCAGGCAATTCAATACCAATTTGATTTTTATCTTCAGACATTTGTTTACGTTTTTGTTTTATTATTTTTGTCGTTTAAATTTACCGTCTTTCCAAGCTTTTATAAAATCTCTCCAAGCTAAAGGATTAAATATGTTCATAGGAGCAGTTTGCCCATAATGATAATAATTTTTAGCTTGTTGACGAAGATAATAGTCACTATTTTCATTGCCATCCATCGGCGTAAATTTGGCTATAGCAGCAATGGTTTGTGGGTCTAAATTTTCTTCGGCATAATCATCTGTTGCATCTTGTACTTCCATAGCTAGAAATTCAAGCTTAAAGTGTTCTCTACTCGGCCAAGGAAATACTACTGTTTCAGGTAAGTTGATTGTATCCATTGTCATCAATTGAACCAATGAATATCTATTATCTGTTAAAGTATCAGGAATTGTAAAATCTACTGATTTATAACCAACGGCTGTGAAGTTTACTGTTTCGCCTCTTTCTACAACAATAGAGAAAAATCCTTCCCAATTGGAAAACGTACCTCTTGTTGTTCCTTCAATAGCTACTGTCACAAAGGGAATAGGCTCTAACTCTTCTCCTGCTCCATCCAAAATCAATCCCGAAAATTGAATGAGAGTACTATCCGTATTAATTTCACCATCTTGAGCATTTAAACTCAAAAAGCTGCTTAAAAAGATAAATAAGATGAGGTATAAATGATTCTTCAAAATAAATAATTTATATGAATTAAAAACTAAAATTACAAATAAGCTACAAGCTATACAAGACAATAGTAACTTTGTATGTCTAAATGGTTGTTTTTAATCACCTTTTTAGTATTATTTTAACGAATAAGAAATAAAATAGTTGAAAATGTCGGATTGGAAAGATGAAATTATATATGGAAGACACCCTATTATTGATGCAATAGATGCAGGTAGATATATAGATAAAATTTGGTTACAAATAGGAATTAAAGGAGAATTTGTAAATGATATTAGGCAACAAGCAAAATTGAGAGAAATTCCTACTCAAATGGTTCCTAAAGATAAAATGCAAAAAATAACTAAAGCAAATCATCAAGGAGTTATCGCCTTTGTTTCAATGGTTCAGTTTTTCCAATTAGAAGATGTTTTACCTCTCGTTTATGAGCAAAATAAAAACCCCTTAGTTTTAGTTTTGGATGGAGTTACGGATGTACGCAATTTTGGAGCTATCGCTCGTTCAGCAGAATGTCTAGGTGCTCAAGCAATAGTAGTTGGAAAGAAAAATGTTGCAAGAATCAATGCCGAAGCCATGAAGACATCTGCGGGTGCACTATCTAAAATACATGTTTGTAGAGCATCAAGCCCTATGGCCGCCATTGAATATTTGCAAATGTCTGGTTTATCCGTTTTCGCAAGCGATTTGAAAGCTAGTAAAAATATTCAAGAAGTAGATTTTACAAGTCCAACTGCACTCATTATTGGAGCAGAAGACAGAGGTGTTCATAAATCATTACTAGAAAAAGCGAATGAAACATTTATTATTCCTCAATTAGGTACAACAGACTCTTTAAATGTATCTGTAGCAACGGGCATTATGCTATATGAAGTAATACGACAAAGAAACTTAACCAAGTAAAAATAAAGAGATTTCTTTATTTTTACTTAGTACACTGTAACATAAATAAAATTGTATCTTGAAAGAGCCTTTTGTTCTGA
>JAHDBK010000423.1 GCA_020630455.1 Saprospiraceae bacterium | reverse complement strand
TAACAGTAAAAAATTGATTATAATTTTGTGTTGATATTTTTATTTTTTAATTTTAAAAATTATAATTATGATGTATACACAAGAAGAATTAGACAATCATGCTAATCAATTGAATCCTAACAATGATGCCTACTGGGCTAGTAGAGGCTATGATAATAGACCTAGTGACTGGGGCGATGATGATGATTATGACAACAATGAAGAATACGATTGGTATGAAGACCCTTACTACTATGATTGTTGCAACGAATTTATATTTGATGATTGGGATTAGTGTATGTTTAAATTTTAAAACCTAAATTTTCTAATTATGTGGAATGACAAATCTTTTTTAAACTTATTAATAGCATTATTAATATTATCATTTTTAATGGCTACTAATGAGGGTATTCTTTTAATTTTTGCTTTATTATTAATTATTATACCTGTAAAAGCTCCAAAGAAAAAACTTCGGGAAGAATATGGTGTCTCTAAAAATACCATTGAAAAATGGTTAAAATATTTTATTCCAAATTCTTTATACCTTGAAACAAAAGGAAAACGCCAAATATCTTTATTCGATTATTTAAATATATTATCCAATTTAGGGGACGGATATCCTAGAGAAAAATGGTCTATAGCAGAAGAACTCAATTGTATGTACTCTAATGGAAATATTAACTATAAATTATTGAAAGAAGGCGATGCTACTTTTATGGTTGACTTGGGTTATAGCACAGCATCTTATATTCATTGCAATACTTTTCCTCCTAAAGTTTCTAAAGATATTATTGAATATTTAAAATAATTATTATAAAAATCCTTGAAGATTAATTCTTCAAGGATTTTTAATATATTCTCAATACGCTGTACTATCCACTCAATACTTACCTATACATTACCGCTTTTACTGCTTGTACTGTTTTATTGACATCTGGTAAATAAGCGTCAACCAAAGTTGAAGCATAACCTAAGGAAGTATCAGCAGCATTCAGTCTAGTGATTGGAGCATCTAGATAATCAAAAGCATACTTTTGCATTTCGTAAGCGATTTCAGCACTTACTCCTGCAAATGGCCATGACTCATCAATGACTATCATTCTGTTGGTCTTTTTAACTGACTCTACTAATGTATGATAATCCAAAGGACGAATAGTTCTCAAATCAATGACTTCAGCAGAAATACCATCTTTTTCCAATTCTGTAGCGGCTTGCATGGCTACTTTCATCATTTTATTGAATGAAACGATTGTTACATCATTTCCATATTTTCTAATAGCTGCTTGACCTATAGGGACTAAGTATTCTTCTTCTGGCACTTCTCCTACATCTCCATAACAGACCTCGGATTCCATCAAACAAATAGGGTCTTCATCTCTAATGGCAGATTTTATTAGTCCTTTTGCATCATAAGGGTCAACTGTAGAAATCACTTTCAAGCCTGGAACATTAGCCATCCACGACTCAAAAGTTTGAGAGTGCTGCTGTGCTAACTGTCCCGCAGAACCCGTCGGTCCTCTAAATACAATTGGGCAAGTGAATTGACCTGCAGATTGAGAAACTGTTTTAGCCGCATTATTAACGATTTGGTCAAATGCCAATACGGCGAAGTTCCATGTCATGAATTCGACAATAGGACGTAGCCCATTCATTGCTGCACCAACACCTATACCTGCAAAACCCAATTCAGCAATAGGAGTATCTATGATTCTATTTGGACCAAATTCGTCCAACATTCCTTTACTCACTTTGTATGCACCATTGTATTCTGCTACTTCTTCCCCCATTAAGAATACGTTTTTGTCTCTACGCATTTCTTCAGACATTCCCTCTCTTAAAGCATCTCTTAAAGTTATTTCTCTTGCCATTTTTAATTATTTTAATAATGAGCCTCAAAAATAGTGTTTTATTATGAATTGTTTGAATAGTCTTTATTAAAATTTTATACTGTATAGGTAATTTATATATTATTTCATACTATTTCGACCACAACAAATGTCTAATTTTTGCTTGGATTTATCTATGAAATATGATTTTTATTAATATTTTAATTATACTATAGATAACACAATTTTTATTTTTCAACTCTTTAAAATTGATGCCTTATGAGAACTATTTTTGTTTTTATCGCTTACATTTTTTCAATCAGTTCTTTTATTTTATCATTTTTATTTTACAATCAATATACTATTGAATTAGATGATTTAGAAATTGAAAAAGGACAAATCGCTGAAGCTCCTCAATTCTCCAAAGACGAATATGGAAACATTACCAGTATGAAATTAATGGTAGAAGGCGAAAAAAGTTTATTGAGAATTCCAGGGCAAATATTACGAATTTCTAACCCTTTAATTTATCAATTAAAGAAAGGAGATGAAATATATTTTCATCAAAAAAAGGCTTGTAAAAGAAAAATTATTGAACCTCATTTAGCTTATAGTTTGATGTCTAATAACATTAAATTATATACTAAAAATGATGCTTTGAATGTATTTAAAAGTGGGAAAACTTTTATGTTTTGTGCATACTTTTTAGCCAAGGGTGTGGGGATTATATCTTATATATATTTCAAAAATAAAATAGGTTAACTTCTTATTTCATCAAGTATTGATAATCTATTTTTTCATAATAATTAAAAGTATCTATTTTAAAATAATGAGGGTTTAAATTTTTGTAATTTATAGCATTATTAAAACATGAAATATGATTCATTTTTGATTTGGGGATAATGGTCGTATCTCCATAAAAATAAGTTACAGGATTATCTTTATCTATAATAGTAGATAAAAATAAAGCTTCATTGGGTACGCCCCAAGTCATTTGTAAATCCTTTTCTTTTTCTTGTGGAAAGTTTTGAATGAACAATTTGGATTTGTTTTCCGCCTTGGCTCCTTTAATCATTTTATGATGCCATGCTGTTCTATTTTTAAATATGCAAATACTTTTTTTGAATTGTATTCCCCACAGTAATATGATGATTGAAAAAGATGCTAAAATCACCTTTTGTAAATGCTCCATATCTTTGATGATATATAATATTGGAAATACTATAAAAAAGGTCATACACATCCAAATACTTTCTGAATAAAATCTAAAGAATGAATAATATACTAATGCTACTGCTATTAAATAACAAAAAATATATAAATAAGACAATAGCAACATCCATCTTTTTCTTGAGTATAATAAAAGCAATGATATTATGAATAGTAACAATGGAGCCCAGTAATATTGCCAAATTTCATCTAAAAAGACCTGCATCATTGGTCTATCGAATATTGCAAATACATCAGGGAGTGATGATTTTCTAATACTTTCTACTTTGTAGGAATCATAATAATTCCCAAGCATTCCATAAAAATATTTAGAAGCAATACTAATAATAATAGCAATTAACCAAATGATATTTTTTTTATTTTTAAATAATAATTGTCTTGTAAAAAAGTAATAAAAAACGACATAGGAAACAATAATAAGAACTAGTGGATGCGTCCATACTGCAATCCCCATCAAAGGTAATGCTCCTAGATATTTATAATTATCATTATCCTTTTCTTTTAAATACCAAGCCCAAGCAATTGTTAGCCAACTTACTGCCTGATGTATTTCATTATTGGTCCAAAAATATGCATCTGTTGAAAATAAAACATGGTACATAGCCAGTGCAATGACCCATTCATATTGTTTCCATTTATATGCTAATGTTCCTGCTAATAGGTTAAACATGGTAAAACTCATTGAATAAATCAACATGAGTCCTTTGAGTCCTATTCCTAATTTTACACCAATTAACGGAAACATTTGGGTTATGAAAGACCCAATTCTACCTACTTGTATTTGTAAACTTTGTTCATTTATAATTCCAAAAAGAATATAAGAAGCATCTAGAAATGCTATTCTTTCTTTATAAAATATAATAGATAATATAAATTGAAATACCAATATCAATAATGATATTAAAGCTAAAGGTTTTAGTATTTCATTTTTATTTTGCATGAATAATTTTCGCAAAAATAAGAATTAATTTTATTTATTGAATGATTTCAAAGAGAGCCTTATCTAATGATGTACCATAATTGAATGTACATAATAATTTAATAGTCGTGCCTGCTTCTACCTTAACTT
>JAHDBK010000422.1 GCA_020630455.1 Saprospiraceae bacterium | reverse complement strand
ATGCCATGATTTCGTGGATGGTTTCTTTTTCCTCTTCTTGAAAAGGAGCGTCTAATATGTTTTTTTCTTGCATTTTAATAAATATAAATATCTATTATTTTAGGAAATAATAATAGAAATAAGATACCCATAGCGATGCCTATTATAATCATACAAATTCTTATGAAATCTAGTAATCCTTTATTTTTTAGTCGACCGTAATATTTTAAATACAATTCAAAAATCCAAGAAAAAGTATAACAAAAATTTAAAATTACAAAACTGATTAAAAAAAGTATCCAAGCGCTTTTTGTTGGAATGTATTCAGAAGAAAATAGAATTAAAGTAAAAAGAATACACATGAAAATGTTGTATGGTACTCTTAGTCCTTCCCACCATGCTACAACTTCTAAATTGACATTTTCTTTTGAGTTTTGGGTTGATTTTTCAAGCATTTATAAAGAAGTTTTGTTATTAAAAAGGAGTTTGTATAAGAGCAACATGATACATAATAAATGTTTGAAAAATTGAAATTGATATGCCAATTATAAATAAAAACATTCTTAATGTTTTTATGAATTGATAGCCTTTTTTAAAGTAATAATAAATTAAAATTTCTAAAATCCATCCCATACAAAAAAAGAAATTAGCAACTAGCAAAAATAAGATAGAACCAATAATACCATTATAAACTCCAAAATATAAAAAAGCATCATATCTGGAGAAGATTATGAAAATAATGATTCCTAAAAGTATTAGGTTGTATAAAACCCTTTTTTTCTCCCACCATCTTAGGCTTTTCAAGAGGTCATCATTCTTTTCTTTTATTAAATCATCATCTAATAATTCTAAGTTGCTCATAATAAAATGGTTTAAAATAAACTAATCATCCAAGTCCCCTATATCTTCGTCAAAGTAAGAAGTACTGCTTTTCTGTTTATTTACAAGATTACACCATTTACAGGTGGATTCTCCACAACCATTATAAAAGTCGTGTTCCATAATAGATTGATAAGTGGATACCATCATATTGCCTATAAGACTTTCTTGTTGCAAGTCGAATTCGATTTTCTTGCTAGGAAACTGACCTTTTTCATCTTTACTAAGATAAGAAATTTTAGATGAGAGGACTCTTTTTTGGTGGGAGCTACTATTTTCATATAATATTTTATAAAAATACATTTGTCTCCAATAAGTACCACCAATTTTATCTTTTTCGGTCGCTATTTTTATTTTTTCTGCCTTGTGTTTGCCCGTCTTATAGTCCACTAATTCGACTTCCATATCATTCAAATGTATGATTTTATCAATAGTTCCTTTGATGGGGACGCCTCTGTATTCTACATTTCTAATATCTTTTTCAACGGTAGCATTGACTTGCCATTTTTTCATTTCTTGACTATAATAACCCGTTAAATTATCTATGCCTATTATAAGGCGTCTTTCATATTCTTCTTTAGTAAATAAATGCCTTCTTCGTTGCATTTCTTTTTCAAATAGTTCTAATAAGAAATTTAAGGAAGGCAATTCTTTTTCAGGGTGTACCTTCATTTTATCGTAGGCTTTTTTAAGAATATAATGGAATACCGTTCCATAAGTAGCCGCGGCATTGGCAATGCTTGGAATTTTTAATACATATTCATAATAAAAACTCAAAGGACATTTTAAATAACGATTTAATGAAGAATTGCTCAATGTAAAATTTTCGAGTAATTCATTAATGATTTCTTTATCTTGATTAGGGATTTGAACACCATCTGTTTCGCTCCATATCAATGATTGATGCTCAATTAAAGATGGACTCGAAATAGCTTTTTTATTAAAAATTAGAGTTTTTTTGTCTTTATTATTTAATGATAATAATTCGTCTATAAATCCACTATAATCGTTTTCGTTATCTTTTTCATTAATTTTAGGGTAAGAAATATACAAATATTGCTTTGCCCTAGTTATAGCAACATACAATAATCTTCTTCTTGCCTCTTCGATATTAGATGTTGTTGAGAAAGTGACAGTATCAGGAAAAGAGAATTGATATTTATTGCCGTTATTTTGTTTTTCCCAAGCATTTTTGAGCACATCAATTATGAATACAGCTTTGAACTCTAGCCCCTTAGAACCATGAGCAGTAGTGAGGTAAACTCCTTCTTCTGCTACTTCTGATTTTATCAGTGGAATTTGAAGGTTAGATTGTTCTATTCTTTCTATTATTTTTAATAAATGTTTAATAGATAAGCGAGGGTTTTTGTCTGTCTCTCTTTTGATAAAATCAAAAAAGCTGTGGACTAACTGAAGATACCATGCTTTATCTTTATGTTGAATAATATAATTTAAATAACCACTTTGATTGATGAGTCGTTCTAAAAAAGTAATACAGCGATAATTGACCACATCTTTGTTCATATTTTCTAGAAGAGTGCATATTTCTTTAGCTTTTTTAGTATTTTTCCATTTAATTTTTCTTAATAAATGGTAATCTTTTAGAATATCCCTCCAAGGAATTTTTTCATCATAATTCAGTTTAGCTTGATATGAACTCAGTGCAAATAAATCAGAAGCTTCAATTCCCATAAACTCATAGTGAAGTAATTCGAAGAGCAATTGTTCTTGGCTATGAGTTTGTTCTTGTTCGCCAACTATAAACCGCAATAAAGTCATCAGTTGTTGAATTATTGCTTCATCCAATACATCTATTCCTCTTTTAGTTTGGTACGGTATTTTTTTGGCTTCTAATAATTTAATGAGGGTTTCAGATTGTTTGTGTTTGGCAAAAATGACAGCCATTTCATTATAAGGGATACCCGCTTTATAGAGGCTTTCTATTTTTTCAATGACTCCTATGTTTTCAGATAAAGAATTATGGTATTCATTGATTTCTAATTCTTCAAAAGATAAAGACTTGTTTTTATTTTTTTTGAAATTTGTTTTTGATAATAAATTTTTATTGAGTCCTTTTAGATGGTGAATAATGCGTTCATTATTATTATTAATAAGTTGTTCAGCCTGTTGGAGAATATGTTGGGTGGAGCGATAATTATCAGTAAGAACAATAGTGGATATATCATTTTCATATTTTTGATAAAAATCACTAATATTTTTCAATCTAGCGCCTTGAAATTCATAAATCGCTTGGTCATCATCACCTACCACAAAGACATTGGGATTGTCCCAATAATCAATCAATTGATAGAGAATATTCATTTGACTACCATTGGTGTCTTGAAATTCATCTACCAAAAAATAGAGGTATTGCTCTTGGAAACGCCTCAATAATGATTCATCTTTTTGAAAGGCATCATTCACCCATGCAATCATGTCTTCATAATCATATCTTCCCCTTGCTCTTAGTTCTTTTTGATATTTTGGAAATAGTTTTACTCCTGCAAGGAGTTTGGACATCTTTTCTTTTTCCGTATCTATGTCTTTAGTTTTTAAATCCCCTTTTTTATTGTTTTTACTATTTCTTTTATAATAAAAATCTTCTCTTAGTGGCAAATCATTGATATAGTGATTGATGCGTTCTTCAAGATATTCAGCTGACCAAGCTTCTGATTTCATAGTGCGGAATAAATTGTATAAATGCTTTTCATAATAATACAAATCCCAACGACCATTTTTAAGAGGACTTTTTTCGTCTTCTTTATCTATTAATTCCCTTACTATATCTATTCGCTCTAATTCAGAAAGCGGTTCCATTTCGTATTTGCCGAAGTATTCAGAGTTCTCTTTAATGACGGCATTACAAAAAGAATGAAAAGTATGAATGTGTATTTTATGAGCAGCAGGACCAATCCATTGTAAAAGGCGTTTTCGCATGGCGAGAACACCTGCATCGGTATAGGTCAGACAAAGAATATTGTGAGCTTGTGCATCTGTTTCATTCAATATTAGACCTATTCGAGCAGAAAGGATATGCGTTTTACCTGTGCCTGGTCCAGCAATGACCAATACTGCTCCGTCAATGGTTTGGACGGCTTCAATTTGTGCTGGATTGAGTTGGTTTAATGCTTCTTGAAAAGACTGTTCTATTTGCTGTTTTTGATTGAAATCCACTTCATTAATTTTGAAATCACAAGATAAGGAAATTGGAGGAATGAGTAATCATTTTTTTGTTTTTTATTGAAAAATAAAGA
>JAHDBK010000421.1 GCA_020630455.1 Saprospiraceae bacterium | reverse complement strand
TCAAAGGTATTGAAATCAAAAATTCTTGAAGAAATTTGGGTGCTTAGGCAGTGTTCATCTTTTACGCTTTTGGCGTGTTGTTTAAAGCTGAAAAAGCTGATGATGCTGATAATACCTATTATTAACAGAGGGCATGTGGGTTGATGGTGTTTTTACTTACTTATAATGGCTGCTATCTTCAATGCAAGATTAATTAGCTTATTAAAATGTTATATAATACTCATATTTGTTTTTTAGTATCAACTATCTAATGCTAGTTTCAAATTATCAATCACACCATTTGAAATACATATATCGTAAATCAACCTAGAAAAACTATTACAACAGAATTTTTTACAATCTATTTCTCTATTAAAAAGTGCCCGATATAATGTTTCAATAGTAATCCTCTCTCCCCTATCACTTATGAAGTTAATTGTAGATTTAATATGAGTTACATCATAGAAATAAATCAATTCTAAATAATTATCTATTTCATTTCTGTGGTACATATATTCATTTAATAGCTTTAAATCATTAAAACTATTTTCGACAATTTTAGAAATACCAGAATCAGTACATTTATATTTTATACTATAATCTTTTTTTTGTTTACGTATATTTAATAAATTCTTTTGGTAATCAATTTCAAATGAATATTGTTGAAGATAATCTTTGTAATATGGATGAATATGAGTTTGTGTAAAAAAAGGAATATCTTTTTTGTTATTAGTATTACATGTAGTACAACTTGGAATCAAATTAAATAATGAAATAGCAAATATTGGATAATTAGTTTGTGGAATGAAGTGATCAAATGAATATCCTTTCTCTGGTAAAGGAACCATATTACAGTATAAACAGAATTTATTTTCAAGCTCTAATTGTAGCTTATGAGTATTCCATTCTTTACCCCTCTTAAATGACTCATAATTAAATATCTTAGAAAAGATAGTACTAACTTCATCTAATAGTAATCCGTTTGTCTTGAATAATTTTGGATATTTTTTTACTATTTTCTCCCATATTAATTCTAAAAGTCTTGGCTTTCCTATTAAAATAGATTTTAGAATTTTGGGATGCATGATAAATCTTAATAAATCATGAATTAGATGGGCATGTTTTATATAAATAGGAATAATATTATTCCTATTCGATAGTTCATTTATCAACTCTTCAAAACCTAAATTTTGATAACTGTAATTGTTAAGTAATGTACTTCCCCCTGTCCTTAAAGCAGATTTTGAATATTGAGCTAACTTTTTACGAATTACATCAGTATCAGTGAAATTGTTTGCAACTATTAAAAACAACTCACTATAGACACCTATCTTATCATTGCACGATATTTCAAGATACTCAAAATGCTTATTTCGAATTAAATTTGTACATTTATACGATTTTATCATGCTTATAAGTTTCTAATAGTTTTTCAATATGTTTTTTAATAATAGGCTCTGAAATTTCGGTAATTATATACTCAACTAATTCTAAATTTAACTCTTTATTCTTCTCAACTAATTTGTTGATAATATCATCTAACGTTAAATGTGAGTATTTACCTGTTAATGTGTCTTGAAGAAAGAAAGAATTTCGATATAATGAACTTATATTACCAGCAAATGATAAAGGTTTTTCTTCTTCCTTAAGTACTTTACAATAATTAAAATTAGAATCTGGTCTTTTTTCTTTTCTAAGGTAAATTATATTATCTCTGGTTAAATCAGAGATAACAAAGGGTGAATGTGAGGTTAAAATTATATGTACTTTATCTACTTTTGATGATTTAATTATAACATTTTCAAAAAAGCTAATAATATCATATATATAAGATCTTTGCCACTCAGGATGAAAAAAAGTAGCTCCTTCATCAATCAAAACAACCAGGTTTTCTGTTAGTGAAAAATCTCCACTAAGTGTCTTAAGTTTGTTATGAATTCGTTCATATATTCTTGAATAAAAATTAAGTTTAGCATTTTCTCCAGAACTTAGACCAAGCCATTGTAAAGTTAAGTACTGAAACTTATATATAGACTCAGAATATAATTTTACAAGTTTTTTTAAATTACGATGATTTTCTATTGAAATAAAAGTATCTGTGGTATGTTTTTCTATAAATTTTATAAACTTTTTTTTATTCAAAAAAGAAGTTTTAATTTTTTCAATTTCTATTTCATTATAGTACAGGTTGTTTTTAAATACCTTTTTCAAAAAAGTTTTTCTAGAGTAATTATCAAGAAATTTTTGAAAGTATTCTATTCCTACTAATTCACTTTTAAGAGATTCATTAATTAAATCTTTAATATCATTATCTAATATTGCATGATTAGAACTCTCTTGTGTATGATAAATTTCTCGTAAAAAACTTAAAACAAAAGTCAAATATAACTCTCCTATAAATTGCTGTTTATCTGATACCTGATGATACTTTTCAAGTGCAATAAGATAATTAAATTCTAGATAAAAGTCAGGAGTAGTTTCTTCAGATAAAATTTGTCTATATGACCTTGAGATTTCAAATTCTAATGAATCAGGAATTGTAACATCTAAATATTGAACATCTTGGTTTGAAAAGTAACTTATTTGCCTAGATATATCATTTAATTCATGGGCATCAATTTCTGAAATTTCTTCACCATAATGATAATCACAATCATACTTAGAACATTTAGATAAATATTTTTCTGTTAATAATGATACCTTTTCATTTAAATACCAAGTAGTTTTTGATTTGACATTAGAATATAAAATTGTAGATAGTGGTAATTTATAAAGGGTAGCCTCATTAATTTTTTTAGTTACTATACCTTTTCCTATTTGTTTTTTCAAAGTGAAATCTTTCAGGGAAGAATTATAAAAAAATGTACTGCCTTTTCTCAAAATTAAAATGTACATAAAATTTGCTTTACCACTCAAAATTTCTGTTAAAACATTTAATAACGTACTTTTTCCTGTACCATTTTCGCCAACTATAGCATTAATATGAATATTATCATTTATGTGGTTATGAAAAGATGATTTTTGCTTTACACTAATAGTGTTATTAGTCAATAAACTAAATTCAAAATTTGAATCAAAGGAGAATGATTGATTTTTAATGTTATAATAATCAGATACAAAAACATATGATATAAACATGGTTTAATAATTGATTAATTTTAATGACGATTTTTTTTGAACACACTATTAAAAACTTAAAAGTATCCAATAGCCAAACATACTTAATAAAGCTAACTTACCCAAGAAAAGTCCATTTATTTTAATATTTTCTTTTCAACTACTTTAATTTAGAAACTAAAAAATCACTCATCAACATTGCTCGCTCGCTGCTTGAACGGATTGCAAATCCGTCCTACTTAGTTACTCCGCTAAAACTTTTAATAGATTCTGTATTTTCCGCTTCATTTTACTGTTAGAACAGGTGTAACGATTCACCATAATGGCAAAGGATACTAAATCACCATTACGGTCATATACGTAGCCTGTATAGGCGCGTGTGTGGCTGATGTATCCGCTTTTCGCTCGCATTTTTTTGGCGGCGGCTGTTCCTGCCATAAAGCTTTTTAATCCACCTGCATCGGTATTGTCGCCCGCCAAAGGTAGGCTGTGTGTAAAGGCATCGAAGGTGGGTTCGTTGGCGGCTAAACTTAGGAACTCTACAAACTGCCTCGCACTTACGGAATTGACGGCGGAGAGCCCGCTTCCATCGTGTAAAATCATGCCGCTTACGTCCCATCCTTTGTTAATCCAATAATTGCGTATGGCTTTGATGCCGTGTTCTCTATCGCCTATATTGTATTGTTGTTTGCCCAGCATTTTTAATAGGGCTTCTGCAAATAAATTAATGCTTCTTTTGTTGGTCCAGTAGGCAACTTCTTTGATGGGTGGAGAGAGGTGTCGGTCAATGGTGGTGCGGCTGCGTTTTTGGTATTGGTTTTCGGAGCGTAATATACGCACGGTGCTGGCTGCTTTGGCGGTAACAATGCCTCTTTTGTTGAGGGCATGGTCTAAGGCGTGGGCGGTAAAACGGGCAGGGTCGGGTACAGCTCCGTAAATCTCAAAGCCGCTTCTATTGGGAGGAATGGCTCCTAACAAACTGTAAGTATCACTAAATACCGTTCCATACACATAGGCATTATCTC
>JAHDBK010000003.1:12567-24891 GCA_020630455.1 Saprospiraceae bacterium | reverse complement strand
ATATTATTCTACTAAAGGGAAAAAACCCTTATTTTCTATTGCCCAAATGAGTAATACATTCTTTTTCTTAGGCAATTCTAATTTTTTAATAATATTAGTTCTATGATTTTCTATAGTTTTAACACTTACGAATAATTCTTCAGCAATTTCTTGAGTAGATTTTTTATCAGCGATGGCTTTTACCACTGACTTCTCTTTGTTGCTTAATTTACAATATAAATCAGGAGTAAATGTGAGTTTAGAACTTTGCAATTTTTCTTCTAATAATGGGCTATACCAATTATTTCCTCTTTCAATCGAAAGAATACATTTTTTGAGTTCATCAATTGCAAATTCTTTTAATAAATATCCATCTACATTTAATTTTTTAGCTCTTTCAAATAAAGCCATATCTGTGTACATAGTATATATAATAGTCTTAGTTTTTATGTTTTTCCGTCTCATTTGTTCTATGACTTCCAAGCCACACATTCCAGGCATTTGTATATCTAATAAGGCATAATCTGGTTTAGAGGCATATATTTTATTTAAAGCTTGAAGCCCATTTTCATAACTATCTATTTGTTCAAAGCCCATCTCTCTTACAATGGCTTCCATTCCTTTTAAAATAATAGGGTAATCATCTGCTAGAACTATACTATTTCTCATTTATAATAATTTATCAATAATAAAAGTTAAGATTACAAGCATTAAACACTAGATTAAAAATAACAAATTTTCTTTATTTTTTATTAATTTAATATAATTAAAATATTCGTTTGAGTAATAATTGTGTTCCTTTTTCATTGGAGTCGATATTGATATTGGCTTGAATCGACTTAGCTCTTTGTTGCATATTAGTAATACCAAATGAGCCTTTTTTATCTTCGGGGTTAAAACCTTTTCCATTGTCTTTTATACTGACTTCGAGAGTATCTTCATTACTCACTACTTTCACAAAAGCATGAGTTGCCATACTGTGCTTGATGATATTGTTTAAGGCTTCTTGAATAATTCTATATATTTGCAACTCTTGTTTAGTTCCTACTTTATTTTCGTATTGTATTTGGGCACTTATTTTAAGAGTGCTGTTTTCCATCATTTTTTGACACAAATTTTTAATACTCAATTCTAATCCTACGTTTTCAAACATAGCAGGGAATAAATCATGACTGATATTGCGAATACTATTAATGGCTTCGTTTATTTCAAAATAGTTGATGTTTTTCCCTTCCTTTACTTTATTACTCAATTGTAATAGATAGTTATTGACACTATCGTGTAAATCGCCTGCTATTCGAGAACGTTCGTCTTCTGTATTTTGTAATAAATCTTGAGTGAATTGTTCTTGTAATGCTTGTTCTTTCTTTATAGCTAATCGTTTTCTATAATTCAAATAAATTATAAATGCTAAGATAGCCGTTAAAATAAAAGAAGCTAATGAGATGAGTTGTGTATTTCTTTCTGATATGACTTGTTTTTGTTCTGCTATTTTTTGTTCTTTTTTAGCCGTTTCATACTTCTTTTCAAATTCTATTATTTTAGATTTCAAATCTTTATTCCATAAAGAATCTCTAAGGGCTATTTTTTCATTGAGGTAAATGTATGCTTCTCTATAGTCTTTTCGTTCTTCTTTATAGAAGACCATACTTCCTAAAAGTTTAACTCCCCTATAATAATCCTTTTTAGATTTAGTTTCTTCAATCATTTCATTAAATAGCCTTTCATCAAAAGATTCATTAAATGAAAATGAATAAAGTAACTTTAAATTTTTCAAATAATAAGTATGATAACGATCTGATAGATTGATGTATTTTTCACAGTCATTTATTGCCGCCAAAGATTGTTCAACATTACCAAAATGAGTTGAATACAATCCACTTAGATAAGAAGCCATAAATTTATAATGAGAAACAGGATAAGACCACAAATCAATTATATTCTTTAGAGAATCTGTATATAGTTTGATTTGGTTAAAGGTAGTATCTGTATTAGCTGCATTTAATGCATAAGAAGTATAAGAAAAGCAAATATTATGTGTATCTCTTGCAATTTTAGCAAAACTGAGCATCTTTTTCAAAGCCATATCAGCGGCTTGATTATCGCCCAAGCTCGTAGCTATTCTAAATAAATTATATTGCATCATTCCTATATTAGCAGTATCTTTATTATTTTCGAATATTTCCAATGCCCTATAAGCATATATTTGAGCGGTATCTAATTGACTTTTTATCTTTTGTTGTGAAGCCATTATCATATAAGAAAAGCCCACTAATTTTGACTCTTTTGGTTTAGAAGCATATCTTATAGCATCTAAAAGCCATTTTTCACTCTTAATAACTTCGTTATTAAAATCCAATTGTGAACCTATGAAGTATCGAATTTCTAAATTAGAATTATCACTAATGCTTTTTCCATATTTCCCAATAAAATCAAGACATTGTTCTAAGTAAATCGTATCTAAAACTAAATTATAATCTAAAACATTACCTTTCGCAGCTAAAATATAAGCCGTTTTTTCATAATCTTCCTCTGCAAGATATTTATTCAAAGCCTTTTCATAGACTTCTTGATAGCTGCTATCCTTATAATTCCCCCAAGTTTTCAGCCATTCGAATTCTTCGGGAAAATTTTTAGTTACAGATTCATCTTCATCCTTATTACAACTTATCAATAATAACAGAAATAATAAAAAAGAAAAGAAATAAAAAGCCTTTTTAGAAACACTCATCTCATTTGGAATTTATTGTAAATATATTTCATAAATATTAAATTATTAAAAAAAATCACATATAATTCCTTAGGGGTTAACCCTAAAAATAAATTTTACAGCATCAAATCCATAGGGGGAAACCCTAAAATTTAAAGGGAGTCCTTTTATAAAACCTTGCTTTACTTTTAATTTGTAATAAATATTAAATTAATTATTAAAATTTTATATATTATGAAACAATCATTTATTTACATTTTCACACTATTATTTTTAATTTTCCATATAGACATTAAAGCTCAAGTAGGTATTAATTCGGATAATTCTACTCCTCATACATCAGCAATGTTGGATATAAAATCAACACAAAAAGGAATGCTGATACCTCGTATGACAGAAACACAGAGAGATAATATAAGTACACCTGCAACAGGCTTATTAATTTTCCAGACAGATAATACACCAGGATTTTATTATTATAATGGGACTTCTTGGACTGCAGTTGGCGGAAGTGGAGGTACGGATAGCGATTGGACAATAAATGGCAACAATATTTACAATGCAAACTCAGGAAATATTGGTATAGGTACCAATACACCTACTTTAGGAAAACTCCACATTAAAGGTTCTGGAAATAATGCTGGGAGCTACAACGTAATCTACAAAGCTTATGTTTATGAGAGTGCTGGAAATTTTACTGGTGCTAGTGATGGTTCTCCTGGCACAGCCAATTTAGAAATACCTTCAGACATTGCAAATAATGCTTCTTCTGTAAGTTTAGCTATAAATTTAGGTGGTAACATAAATGGAGGTTTTGGATTCCCTGTAAATCTTTCAGTAGATTTAGAAGGTACAAATATAGGAACGGGCATAACAGCATCTGGTTCTGATACTTGTGGAGACCCAAACAATGGAGGCACTTATATTTCTACAACAATAACAAATTATGATGCAAGTGCATTAGTCTCTGGAAAAACAAGTTTGAATTTATCTGCAGAAGATTTTGGAGGCAGTGGTTTTGCAGGAAATTATTGTAGTTATTCAGGTGTATGGGTAGAATATGTATTTACCTATAACATAGCAATTCAAGAACCTGCAATAGCAATAGAAAATGGTACGATGAGAATGGATGATTTTGCTGGAAATGGCAATATACCTTTATATCTAGACAATCAGGGTGATATTCAAACAGTTGGTGGATCTGGTCCATTAATGGTACATAATCCTGATGGAAGTATTTCTATGCAAGACTATATAGAACAAAAACTCACAATAGGGGGAAAACCATGGGATACATCAATATTTTCACCTAGTGGTGCTCCTGCTTCTTTAGAAGTAAGAGGAGGTTATCAAAGACCTTTGTATGGGGGCAACATTAGAGAATACGATAGTATTGGTGTGGTGCGTACATTGTCTAATGGTCATATTGACCCCTTAGATTATTTTAGTATTCATGCAGAATTTAATATTGCAGGAGGTAATTTTTTCGCTCATTCAGATAAAAGAATTAAAGATATAATAGGCGTCTCTAACTCAACGATAGATTTAAATACATTATCCAAGATTAATATTACTGATTACAAATATATTGATAGAAAAGCTAAAGGGAATAGTACTGTAAAAAAAGTAATAGCACAAGAGTTAAAATCCGTATATCCTGAAGCGGTAAACCTTACTCGCAAATCAATTCCTAACATTTATGAATATGCAAAAATTGAAGATGGTTGGATTAACTTGAACTCAGATTTAAGCATCGGCGATATCATAGAGTTTTATGTTATTGAAAATAAAAAAGAACATTTGGCTACGGCACAAATTGTTGCAGTAGAGAAAAATAGATTTAAAATCCATACCAATGTAAATCATAACAATATTTTTGTTTACGGTAAAGTAGTCGATGATTTCCATGTAGTAGACTATGATGCATTAACAACACTTAATATCTCTTCTACCCAAGAACTATTAAAAAGAGTAAAACAATTAGAAGCTGAAAATAAAAAATTAAAAAATGATAATCAAGTTCTAAATGGAAATTTAAATAGAATGGAAAAGAGACTTGAGTCTATCGAGCTTATAATAAATCAATCTGCTAGTAAATAACTTCAAAAAAATTAAAATTATGAAACAGATTATATTGATGTGTATAATTCAACTATTTTTAATTGATATTTCAGCTCAAAATAGTGGTATCCTACAAGAAGGAGGATATATCAATGTGTTAGCAAGTACACATGTTAAGATTATAAAAGATATAAATAATCAAGGAACGGGAACCATAAATAATGCTGGACTAATATATTTAGGAGGACATTTTACACAAAGTGGTACTGCTACATACTCAGGAAATGGAACGCTTGAATTTAATGGATTAACCAATCAAAATTTAACAAGTGCTTCACCCATTATCATTTATGAATTAAAAGTGAATAATGGAGCAGAACTTATGTTAATGAATGATGTTAACATATCAAATGAATTAGATTTATCAAATAATGGGGATATAAGATTAGGGCTTAATCATATACAAATTAATACAGGTGGAAATATTGTCAATTATGATGTAAATAATTATATTATTACAGATAATACAGGAACATTAAAACAAGACGTCGGAGCCTCTAATATTATTTTTCCTGTAGGTAATGCAACCTACAATCCAGCTACAATGATAAATAATGGCACATTAGATCAGTTTTCCGTAAGAGTAGAAGATTTAGTTCGAACGAGTTATCCTTCGGGTTCTATTGAAACTGAACATGCTGTGAACAAAACTTGGTTTATTGAAGAAAACACCATAGGTGGTTCTTTAAATGATATAACATTACAATGGGAAGCAGCAACAGAACTTTTATTTTTTGACAGAACTAATTCAGGCATTGTTCATTGGAATGGAAGTAACTGGGACAAACCCACAAATTATAATGCAGCTACTAATATTTCTGGCACTACTTGGAATCAGAGTAGAACAGGAATAACTTCTTTTTCTCCATTTGCTATTGAAGACAATAATCAACCACTTCCAATTGAACTTCTCAGTTTCACTGGTTTAAAATTAGATGACCAAACTTTATTAGAATGGGTTACCTCATCAGAAATCAATAATAGTCATTTTGAAATTCAAAGAAGTAATGATGGAATAAATTTTATAAATATCGGAGAAGTACAAGGAGCTGGTAATTCCAATATTGAATTGAATTATAGATTTATTGATGAGAATCCTGTTACAGGCTTGAATTATTATCGTTTAAAACAGGTAGATTTTGATGGTCAATATGAATATTCAAATATCATCAATGTACAATTTATTAAGAGTCTAATCAAAGGTGAAATTATTAATATACAGCCCAACCCGACAAGTGGACATCTAAATATTGAATGGTATCAAGATTCAGATTATCAAAGTCAAATTATTATTAGTGATGCATTAGGAAAAGTTATTAAAAGTGTAAAAATTAATAGTCAAGAAGGGAATAATTTTATTGATATAGATTTATCCAAATATTTCAAAGGAATTTATTTCATTCAAATTAAAAATGATTCATGGAATTCTGAAATCCTAAGAATTATTAAAACAAATTAAAACAACTATTTATTCGACCTAAAAGTCCATTTCAAGTTACTGCCTATTCATTTAGGGAGTAACTTTTTATTTAGAAATAAAGAGTTTTCTTTATAAAAATACTAAAAATAAATATAATGAAATTTCGTCTTTCCCTGTGTATTGAATTCTAAAGCAGGAGCAGGAACTTTGAGTATATTTAATGTAGCCAACAGGGTTTTTGCCCATTTTTTCTTTACAGGAATCCTTGTCAAATCCACATCAAAGGACAAAAAGACTTGTCTATACCTAGGAAAATCTGTTTTGTTAAGGGCATATTCATTATTTAAATCATCCGTCCATAAATTTTCAAAACCGCCATATACATTTTCAGCACCATAACCTACTGCTACATTGAGCCATTTAGGAAATTTTGTATTCTCCTTTTTAATAAAAGCATGAATATTCATAGATGCCCATACCGTCAATGAATTATAATCTTTTAATAAAATCTCAGCAGGATTTGTTCCATACAGTTCATTCCTTCTATCCACTAAAGAATACGTTCCTAAACCATTAGTAGAAGTAATCATCCTATCGTCTAAGGGTCTTCTCCATGATGAAATCTTGAGGTGTAATCTTTGTTCTTTCCATAAAAGGTGCTGTCCTAGATAAATACCACTTCCTAAAGTATTGAAACCTACATCGCCCCAAGACCAACCCCATTGTTCTGAAAAGCCATCCAAGGTCTCTAATGTAGATTGAAAAACAGTGCCTAAAATAAATCCTGCATAAGCCGATTTTTTATCTGAAAGTCCTGTCCAACGGTACATTTGAGCGGATAATTTACTTTCCATGTAAGCAGTAAATAAATGTCCCATTTTGTCCATATCCTCCCACTCGCCCATATCATTAAACGTATGGAAACGAGAACGAGGATATTGAGCATACCACACATTATTTAATGCAATTACAACACCTGTATAACCTGTAGCTAAAGTCCCATTCAATGTCCAAAACCTTGCTTTATTCAAGGTATCTGGAGTAGTCAGTAATCTTTCTAATTTAGATACTTTTTGTTCGTCTTGAGCAAAAATAGAAAAGGATAAGGTCAATAAAAGAAAGGTATAAATATATTTCATTTTATTATTTTTGAAACGCAAAGGTAGTATTTATTCAATTTTCAAAATGAATAAATTTAAATTTTAACACATTCACAAATAATAAAGAAAATTCTTTATCATTTCAAAAAAACTCCTAATCTAAATGAATATCGCCACATTTAAAATGTCCTTTGGGGCATTCTTTGAAACCATGTAATCCGCAGGGACGACAAGCTAAACCATTGACCTCTTTAATTTGAGAATTTTGAGACAATGGATAAAATCCAAAGCTAGATAGTGTTGAGCAAAAAAATGCAGTACAAGGAGCATTCATTGCTGATGCTAAATGTAAAGGAGCAGAATCATTAACATAGTTCATTTCAGCCTTAGACATTATAGCTGCAGAGGACAACAAATCCAATTCTCCCGCCTTGATTATTATATTAGAATGTTTGGACTCTTTTTGAATCTTTTTACATAATGTAACATCATTTTTAGCACCCAATAAATATATGGAAATATCAGGCTTTTGTTTATCACATAATGCTATCCATTTATTTATAGGCAGTGCTTTAGTTTTCCAAACAGATGCAGGAGCCATACATACATATTTGCCATGTGGAATGTGTTGTAATTGTTTCTCTTTTAAGTATAATTTAGGTTGTTGCATGATTGTAATGGTATCATCTATTAATGCCAAATTTCTTTGCACTTCATGTCTTCCGTCTATGATGTGTTTTATTTTTTTTGTAAATAGGAATGAAAGCGGGTTTTTATCGAAACCAATTTTAATTTTAGCATTAGAAAATGCGGTTACTAATCCAGAAGAAAGAAAGCGTTGACAATTATATATCACATCATATTTTTCTTTTCTTATTTTTTTAATTAATAACAACAATCCTTTATATTTACTTGTTTTCTTATTCCAAATTAAAACATTTCTAACATGAGGATTAGTAGATAGTAGGGATTCATTTCCTGCTCTTAATAAAAAATCTATTTGAATATTAGGTTCATTTTTTAGGACCTCAATCAAAGGAGTTGCCAATATGACGTCGCCAATAAATGCCGTTTGTATGATAAGTACTTTTTTCAAATTTATTTCCCAATTTGAAATGACAAACCTATTCCTATGGAGTACGAACCAGAATAGGCTAATGGTTCAACTGATGGTTTTAGTTTTAAGGATAAATCTTCATCGATATCAAAGCCTTGAAGATGGGCATCCACAAAGGCATCAGCTGCTACTAAAATATAAAAACCAGCTAGTCCCAAATAACTTTGTTCTAATTGGTTTCTAAATCTATCTCTATTACTTTTTAAGACAGCTTCATCATCAATAATGCCTTCAAAAATATCAACAGTATTGGGGTCATCATCTAATCTATAAATATATGCTTGTTTAAATTCTTTATAATTACGCGTATTATACATTACTGCATAGGTTAATGCTCCTATTCCAGCATAAACAATAGGCACTTTCCAATGTTTATTATTATAGACTTGTCCTGCTCCTGGAATGATGAATGTGAGTGCTATTGCCTTCCCTGGTTTGGGTTCTTCATCATGGAAAAAACCGTCTATTTTATCATAAACCATTTTAATTTTATTCGCTTTTTTCTCTTTAGGAGCGATTTCGACAGGAGGTAATGAATCAATTATACTTGCATTAATATTATTAGCAAATAAAAATAGAAAAACAGGAATAGTAAACAGCCATTTTTTATTCATCATAATGAAGCAAATATAAAATAAGTACATTAGATTAACGAAAGTATGTGTACTTTTGTGTAAAAATTAATCATTTTAATGGACGAAATATTATATACTTTTTCTTCAACTACTACAGAACTAGATTCCTATTTATATCTAGGCATTTCTGCTTTAATATTATGTATTGGATTATTTTATTATTCATATAAAAATAATAAAAAACTTTTGTTATTATTTAGTGGTTTTATTGGAATAATTGCTTTGGGAACTGCTTTATTTTCTGGACTTACTAGTCATAAACTTGGAGATATTCAATTGTATAAAGATGGGATTATTATACAAAATAAAACCTTTGATTTTAAAGATATTAAAATGATTAAAATCGAAAATATTGATCAATTATCAAAATACCCTATTCATAGAGATGGGAATCCTATCATTATTGATTCGTCCCAATTATTACTAATAGAATCAAGAAAACACGGTTTTCATTTAATCTCCAATATACATTATGACATTAATAGTATTTATAACAAATTAGAAATTCTATTAAAAGATTGGAGAGAAAGAAATGATATCAAGGCACCTAGATAGAGTAGTGAGTACAGAGTATTGAAATATAGAATTATTTATTAATTTCAAAACTCCATCTTGCAGTAGCGGTAACTTCTTGACCTACAAATTCTTTATTCAAATACTTAAAATAAGCGGTTACGGCAATCATGGCTGCATTATCTGTACAATATTCAAATCTAGGAATGTAAGTATTCCAAGCTAACTTTTCACCTGTTTCTTGTACTGCTTTTCTCAGTCCTGAATTAGCAGAAACTCCACCAGCAATAGCAATTTCTTTAATGCCCGTTTCTTTAGCTGCTTTTATTATTTTTTTCATCAGAGCATCTATAATTGCTTTTTGGACTGAAGCACAGATATCTTTTATATTTTCTTCTACAAACTGGGGATTATTTTTAATTTCTTTTTTTAGAAAATATAAAATTGAGGTTTTTAAACCACTAAAACTAAAATCTAAGTTTTCAATATTGGGTTTAGCAAATTCGAAACGAGGAATTCCCTCTTTTGCTAATTTGTCTATTATAGGACCTGCAGGATAATTTAATCCTAATAATTTACCTGTTTTATCAAATGCTTCTCCTGCTGCATCATCAATAGTTGACCCAAGCAATTGCATCTCTAATGGGGCATTTATTTTCACAATTTGAGTATGCCCGCCTGAAACCGTTAAGCACAAAAATGGAAATTGAGGTTTTGGGTCTTCTGCAAAATGTGCCAATACATGTGCTTGCATATGATGTACTTCAATCATTGGAATATCTAATGCCATTGCCATTGCTTTGGCAAATGAAACTCCTACTAACAAAGAACCCATTAAACCCGGTCCTCTAGTGAAAGCAATTGCAGTAAGTTCATCTTTATTTACTCCTGCTTTTTGCAATGCTACATCCACAACAGGTATGATATTTTTCTCGTGGGCTCTTGATGCTACTTCTGGTACAACTCCGCCATATAATTCGTGAGCTGCTTGATTTGCAGTAACATTACTCAATATTTCTCCGTCTTTCAGAACAGCGGCGGAGGTATCATCACAAGAAGATTCGATTGCTAAAATTATTATATTATTATTATTTCTTTTTTTCATTTTAAAATTGTATTATTACGCAATATTATGCATATTTATTAGAAAAACCAAAGACAACCTTCTTGAATTTATCCCCTTTATTATTTAAAAATCAAATTTGAAAATATGGCAAAATCATCTAGTTCTGCAATGACTTCAAATGCATCAGAAGGTGTAGGAAAAACTTCCGTAATTGCTCAAGGTACTTCTATCCAAGGAAATTTCAAAAGTACAGAAAATTTAAGAATCGATGGAAAACTCCATGGAGATATCCAATGCGACAAAAAATTAGTCGTTGGTACTCAAGGGGAAATCAATGGGACGATTAAAGCTGCTGAAATTTATATTGAAGGCAAAGTAGTGGGTGACATCAATTCTTTAGGTGCTGTTGTATTGGGTAGTACCGCTAATGTTGAAGGCAAGCTACATGCCTCAACTATCCAAGTTGATGAAGGAGCAATCATGAATGGCGAATTGAATATCGCTAGGAATTGAATCCGTAAATAGATATTAAATTTTACACAAATAATAAAGAATATTCTTTATTATTTACACAATCTTAAGGATAAAATTATCCCACACTCCACTTGCGTTTTAAATATTGGTATAAAATAAGAGAGAATATGATACCTCCTATGATATGTAGGTAGGTATCTATAGTATTGATAAATTTCGACTCACTCCAATTTGCAAATTCAATTATTATTTCTATTAATAATTCTGTAAAAATAAAACCTATGATATATACTATTGCTCCTAGTATCGCATATATATACATATTTTTATTACTATTTTCTGCTAGATTTTTAAAATAAAATCCGACCAATACAATTATCAATAAATAATAAAGTGCATTCATTTAAATATCCAACATTTGTCTAGCTTCAGTAATCGTTGCTGGTTCTCTTCCTAACATTTTCACCATATCCGCTGCGGCTTTAATAAGCTCACCATTTGAAGTAGCCATATTGCCATTAGGCAAATAAAAATTATCTTCTAAACCTGCTCTAATATGTCCATTCATGGTAATAGCTGCAGCCAATAAGGCCCATTGTCTTCTACCAATTCCTATTACTTGCCAATGTGAACCGTCGGGAACGGATTCTGCTTGATGTACTATATTTTTAGTTGTTGGAGCAATTCCACCTAACACCCCCATTACAAAACTAAAAACAAATGGTTTTTTAACTATGCCCATATCAATAAAAGGCATGGCATTATTAATATGTCCATTATCAAAAACTTCCATTTCTGCAATAGTGCCTACCTCATTCATTCTTTCTAAAAAAAATTGAATATCTTTAAATGGATTTTGAAATACAAAATCATGATAAAACTGCTTGGCTTTTTTAGAATAAATAGCATAATTCATTGAACCCATATTCAAGGCGGCCATATCTGGTTTTAGAGCTGTTATATGATGTATTCTTTCTTCATTTGAGATTCCAATTGCCCCTGTTGAATAATTGATGATTACATCACCACATTTCTTTTTTACTTCTTCATGAATTCGTGCATAGGTTTCTACATCATATGCAGGTAATCCATCATCTTTTCTTGCATGAATATGTAAAATACTTGCCCCTTCCTCTACTGCTTTTGCTCCTTCTTCTGCAATTTCTTCAGGAGTATATGGTATATAAGG